>NZ_JBFWIR010000025.1:0-39593 GCF_050255895.1 Parachlamydia sp. | reverse complement strand
TTTTTTTCATTCTGTGCATGTTCAGCATTAAAAAATCGTGTGAGTTCATTGAAATCGTTTTCAACAGAATCTTTATTGTTTGTTCTGATTTCTTGCAAACGGCTGACATTTCCGAATGCTTCATAGACAGGTAAAAAAGGACCAAGAGCGCATGCGGTAAGGATTCCTTTTAAAGTTAAAGGGATCTCTGTGTGTAGAATATTGTAGAATGTAAGAAGCGCATAAGATAAACCTGCAACAAGCGCGATTCCCACCGCAGGTGGGGCGATTGTGGCTCCAGCAACTAATCCAAAAACTCCTGCGGCTATAATGGCAACCCCTAGAGTTGTTCGTAATACGGCAAAAATTTTATCTTTCGTCTCATTATCTCTAGCACAATGCCATTTTTTCGTTGCTTCAACTAACTTCTCAGCGCGATGTTTTAAAGGGGAATGCCGAAGTGCGTCGGGTGTATTGGAGAATTTTTTGAAGATGGCGGCCGACGAAAGTGAGTGGGCGGGAATTTTATCAACGGGTACAAAATGTTCCTCGTTTAAAAACACTTTAGTATAATCATATTTACTTTTAATTGGTGCAGACATCGAAACCTCTTTTATTATTAAATTCGAAATTGTTCGATTTAAATTATAATGTTCGCAAAGAAAAGTTTCAATAAATAGATTCGTTCGTCTATTAATGTTTTTTTGTTTTATTTAAACTTTGTTAGTAGCGCATCTCTGTATGTCCATTGATTATTTAATTTTATAAATAGGCTCTTTTCAAATAGCTTTTCGTTTGAATGATTTTGATTGAGATGAGCAACAAATGTCACAATCGACTCATCGATTCCTTCCAGATAATCGACAATTTCTAATTTTTTAAATTGAGTGTTTTGACAGAAGATCAAGATCTCTTTCGCCCATTGAATAGAGTCCGCAAGAAAGCTTGGATTGTCAGGATGGGTTGTTTGAATGATATAGGCAACTTTTTGGTAGGCGTATGCAGAATATCTAGAGCGCATTAAAGAGAGAGCTTGATTTGCTTGAGCTCCTTCATGAAGTATTTGGCAGCAATCTGGGTAAGTTTTACCACTATCGCAAGGGCATTGAAGTTTCATAGTTTATGAATTTGTTATAAATTTGGATGGAGCTTTATTGCTTTTTACATAAGTAATCAGTATCTTATCAAGATTTAGGTCAATAATACCCATTAAGGGAACCGTATGCTACCAAGTTTCACAGATTTTTTTAAGTCTTTTTATTATTCGAATACATATGTCTCTCCCGTAGACTTAAGTGATAAAAGTTTATCAACGCACTTACTTGCTTCGACGAATGCTAAGAAAGCCCAAAAGCTTATTTCACGACCTGAAGTTAAAAGCATGCTAAGCGAGCCTTTAAGCTGTGACTGGGAAAAAATTCAAGATAACAATGCCATTCTTGGACAGCACCAGTTTAAATTACTAAACAAAAAAAATCTTATTCTTGGTAAAATAATTCCTTATTACAACGTTCTAGAGCATGAAACTCTTCCTGGTTGGGTAATTAAAGCTGGTGCGATTGCTTTTCCAAAAGGGAGCTTTCCGCCTGGCCCAAGAAATAATAAAAAAGAGATGGCAGTTCTTCAAAGAGAAGAAAACCTCCTACGAATTGAAATGAGCCGTCGTATTGCTAAAATTGCTAAAGAAGTGCAGGTTGATGTCATTCTTCCTCAAAAAAAGCTGCTTGCATACCAAAATTCTGATAAAGAGTGTGATGTCACTCGAAAGTATTGTCTCATTTGCGAGAAAGTGGAAGTCTTGAGCGCAAAAGAAACGCTTGAAGCCATTAAAAGCATGGATGCATCGGAACAAAAAGAATTGGCGCATAAGATTTCGTTAATTGTCCGAAAAGCAGGGATAGCGGGAGCAACATTTAATAAGATTCGTTTAACTCAAGACCGAAAAATGGCGATAATCAATACGGAACCTTCCGGTTTAATGACTGTAAAAAAGACTGGTTTTGGTAAATTTTTTGGGGGGAGAGGAGCAAGCGTTGAAAAATGCGCAAGAATTGGTTTGTTTAATCTTTTACAGGAAACTCTGAAAACTGATCCAGTACTATTTTTTATGCCGAAAGTGCTACTAGAACCTGGATTAGAATCTTTTCATGAAGAGTTGAAAAAAAATTACGATGTTGCATCAAAACCGAACTTTTCTAAAAGAAAGATTCGATTGAGTATTGTGAGTTTAGGCTTAATTCCCCTTATCAACGTTATTAGGGCTTTTGCTTTGCATAGTCTTGCAAAAGGATTTGGTTTGTATTTGAACAAATTGGATCGTCATTTCACCTCAAGATCGACTTCTTACATGACAAAAAAAGCTAATGAACTGCTAGAAGAAAATCCAGCGTTAGTCGAAGATGTTGTGACTCTAAATATCCTCGTACATAACGAAATCCAGAAAGAAAAATTTTTTATAAAGTTTGAAAGGCAGCGCCCTTTTTTTGCTAAAGTTTTTTTCCGCTTAATTGAAGGAGTGCCTTCGCTACCCAAAAGTCCTTAAATTTCGCTTTGCCTTACAGGTATGAGGGGCTATTTTGTTTTTCTTTAGCAATCTGATTTTTTAAAAATGCTTGATTTGTATTCATCTCTACTGTAAAATCTTAATAAAACATTTAATTAGGCCTACTTTACAGCATGTGTCTCCAGTGTAGCCGTCCTACATCTGCTCAATTAAGGAAGACAAAGTTAGACGTTTTGTTTTCTTTTTCTTTAGCAATAACAGATTTGGGTTACACGAACATATGCAATTAATCATCTTTGATCCGCCTAGATCATTCCCCTGCAAACACCAGTTAAGATTAGATCTCTTTGGCGGCACTCAAGAGAAATGGAACCGTTAACATCGGAGAAATATTATGTCGCTTTCAATAGTAAGAAAACAATCCAATGTCGTGGCAGCTGGTCTCGCTTTATTCTCCATGTTTTTTGGTGCGGGGGACTTGATTTGGCCTCTTATCCTCGGAGGGAATGCGGGAGACAAGAACTTTTTTGCGATGATGGGACTAATCTTTACAGGCGTAAGCTTGCCTCTTTTAGGCTTGATTTCCATGATGCTTTTTGAAGGCCATTACCGCGCATTTTTTGAGAGGATCGGTAAAGTTCCTGGAATTATTTTGATTTTCATCATTCAGGCAATTCTAGGTCCAATAGGATCGATTCCTCGGCTTGCAACTCTCTCTTATGCGACATTAAAGCCTTATCTGCCCGAAATAGTAAGTTTTACATTTTTCACGATTGTTGCAGGAGTTCTTGTTTTATTGTTCGCGATGAAAAAGCGACGTATTATCGATATCCTGGGACTGCTTTTAACGCCGGTTCTGCTTGCATCTCTGGGAATGATCCTATTTTTAGGTTTTCAAAATCCACCTCCCGCAGAAGTGAGCTCACTATCACCCTCAGAAGCATTTTCTGAAGGTTTACGTGTCGGTTACAATACATTGGATTTAATCGCTTCGTTCATCTTCGCTCCTTTTGTCTTATCCCACTTTATTGGAATGGATTATGGACAAGATCCTTTAATGGCTAGACGAGAAGTTTTTAAGCAGATGGTAAAAGCTAGTCTTTTGGCAGCAGGATTATTGTCAGGTATGTATGTTGGTTTAACCTACGTTGCGTCCTTTTATACACCTATTCTAGATATTGGGCATGCTCCCGAAGAGCGCCTTTCAGCAATCGCGATGCACCTTTTAGGTTCAAAAGGAGCGTTTATTGCTTGTTTAGCCGTGGCGATGACTTGTTTAACGACTGCTATACCCCTAGTTTCGATTTGTGGTGAATACATCAAACATGATTTGATGCAAGGCAAGGGAGGGGACATATTTCCTCTCGTTATCACATTGTTGATTTCTGGAGTCATTGCAAATTTAGGCTTCACAGGCATTGCAAATATGCTGTCTCCCGTATTAGTTATTTTGTGCCCGGGGCTGATTGTGTTAAGCGTTTTGAATATTGTTTACAAATTATATGACAAAGAATTAACCAATACTCCTGTATTTGCGGCATTTGGTATTTCAATGGCCAAACATTTCTATGAAAAAATCACAATGTGATTGACAAAACAATGCAAGAACTGTTAAGATTCCAGTTCTTTCATTGCCCAGATGGTGAAATTGGTAGACACGCCAGATTTAGGTTCTGGTGCCGTAAGGTGTGTAGGTTCGAGTCCTATTCTGGGCACATTACCGAACGTTTTGTCAGAAATGTCCAAACGTTCGGCTTTTTTTTGCCCAAATTCCTGCTGAAATTGCCCTATGAGGGCAACAGCTTCATTGAGCCCGGTGGTTCGGTATTTTCCATTCTCAAAGATCAGCTTTCCTGTGAATATTGAACCAAGAAGTTTTTTCCTCACATATGGCGTTGCCTGTTGGTAGTGTGAATCCAAATTTGACAGCAGAGACATGCCATAACGGCAATATTTCATGAAGTTAGTGTCAGTATATTTCAGCCGGGATATTTGAATCTCTAGCCTTTGAATTTCACTTTTAGTAGACGCCTTTATCCGTTGATATGAATCTCTTTCTAAATCTTCATTCACAAACATCTCATCTATTTTAAGAAGCTTAGCCTCTAGCTCACTTAGCTGTTTCTGATTAGAGCTGATTTCTTTATCGCGATCGCCTTCTTTCGTTTTGAAAATGTCTTCCATCGCAGCTAAATAAAGATTTGATATCTCCGGAGAAACATGAAAGCTCTGTAGAAATTCGGAAAATGCTAAGTTAGCAGCCTCGGCTTTCACCCTTTCTTTGCAGTCTTTTTGACAGTGGTAATAGAAATAAGTTCCTCCATTTCCTTTGGAGCCACTTCCAGTCCAAGAAGAGAAACATTTAGGGCACTGCAACAATCCTCTTAAAGGTAATTCATCTCTATAGATAATTTTTACAGCACGAGTAGCATTTTTTTCTAAGATTCTTGCTAGAACATGCTGAACTTTTAGGAAAAGCTCTTCCGAAATGATAGGCTCATGAATTGCGGCAATGATTTGTTCTTCTTCATCTCCCAGCTCTGGAATGAATATTTTTCCTATATAAATGGGATTTCGGAGCATACGATTGAAGGCTGTTTTTTGAATACTCAGTCCTTTTTCATTCATTAGCTTACGCACATGTTCAATGGAATAAAGCCCAGAGGCATAGATTTCATAGGCTTCTTTTACTAGAGGGGCTTGTTCGTTCGGAATAATCATTGGACGAGATTTGCTTCTATCCCAAGCATAACCAGTGGGAGCTGCTCCACAGGCATAACGCCCTTCTTTTAAAGCTCGGCGAAGACCCACCTGCGTATTTTTGGCTCTTCGGCGATTATCCATTTCTGGCTCTGCAAGTTTTAAAGCGCGCAAGAGGACAGAAGCAGGATCTGAAGAATCAAGCGTTTCTTCTAAGCAACGGACTTCAACACCTAGCAGCCGAAGCTCTTTTATCATGATTGTAGGACTCTTCAATGTTTCTGGAAAAACGATCCCATCTTACAACATAAAAAAAATCTACTACTAATTGGCGCGACTTTAACATCCCAAGCATTCGTTGAAAGCCTGGACGATGGAAAGATTTTGCCGAATAACCATCGTCCTGAAAATGCTCAATAACCCCCATTCCATCTTGTGCACAAGTTTTGCGCAAAATCTCTTCCTGATCAATCAAACTATATCCCTTAGTCGCTTGATCATCAGTGGAAACCCTTGTGTATCTCACCTAGAAGATATAAAAATTCTCGGATCTTCTTGATCTCTTCGTATGTATAACTTTTATCACTGCCATTCAAAATTTTTTGGCATGTCTCAACCGATAGCATTTTGCGCTCCGTTTGAGACACCTCCCTGAGATTTTCAATAGACGTGTCGGTTTAGCACTTTTTTGCCTGGCCTTATGCCATAGCATTATTCAATCAAATTTCTCACGGTCCGTTTAAAACTGACCATTTTTCCATTTTCCTGCTTAATCTGAATATCTTGATAGAGACCTTCTCTAAGAATATCTTGGATCTTTTCTTCTTTATCCAGATGCTCAGTGCCTTCCACAAGATGGATGGAACCCTTTTTAAGCTTTATTTTGATCTCCTCAAATTTTCCTGTCCTAACCATGTAAAAGACTTCAAACTCTTGAGGAGTTATCAAAGCTTCATTTTTGTATTTTGGTAACAAATTTTGGTCAGGAAAAATTTTTTGGATAATCTCATTCATATCTATTTGCAGATGACTTTTAATCCAATTATTTTTCAAAGCATCTTTATATTCAGTATAAGTCAAGGGAATCGTAAACCCGTCTGAAAATACAATTAGATAGACATGTTCTAGTAAAATGTAGGCGCAGCTTATGTAATACTCCATTAACGGAAATGGATATTGCTCAAAAGGTGTAAAGAAAATACTTTTAGCATTCTTAATTTTGTCTAAAGGAAGCCCAAAATCTCTTAGAGCTTCTATTGTGTAGAGCCAAACCTGATCTAAAATGCTAAATTGACGCCAGTGTTTATCTTCTTTGCGTCCACTGTTAATCAATCCTAACGATTCCCAATGATTGATGGTTCGGTAAGTCATTGGTAAATTTTTAACGTGTTGTTCTTTGTAGTGGAAACAAGCAGACACTTCTTTACAGATCTCTGTGGAATGATACATCTCTAAACGATTCTTAAAAATTGACCCTCGGCAAAAAAGATTGATGAAAAATTCAGAGGAAGAATTCTTTTCATTTTGAGATTCAGTATTTTTTGATAGAGAGGACATTTTCACTCCTTTTCCGAAATCAAAATTATACCTAAACGTATAATTCAATCAAGAAAAAGTTGCAAGTCTCTTTCCTGCGCAATTTTTCTGTCAGTAGGAAAGTACCGGTTAGATTAAGGAGGATTCTTATTAAATGATTGCAGGGTAGAGTCCCTCGTGTCAAGAATGGGACCCAATTTCAGCAGGATTTTTTGACCTGTTCATAATTAGCTTTTTTAAGTGATCCATCTTCCAATAGCCTAAAAAGCTACTTGTCTCGGCTATTCCTGGCAAAAAGGCTTGGATTGCACTTCTATCTCCTCTACTATTGAGGAATTCTTTCCAAAGCATGGATTTCAAATCTTCCCTGTTAATCAGCTCATATGGAATTGAAAAGAAAGTTATAGAACAAGCTGAATTTTTACTTTCCAATTTACGTAAGCGTGTTTTATGGCTCATGGGCTAGGTCTTGCCTCCAGTAAATTAAGTCTTTGCTCTATATCATGCAGCTCAATGAATCGGACTACGTGATTTAACAAATCGTTAGCTGCGCCGCGCTGAATGGCTGGATTGGAATGAGAAAGCAAAGAAATTAGCGTATCGGCAGCTTTTGAAGTGCTATATTTTAACTTGTTGACAGCTTCTTCAATAATTTCAGAGCGTCTTTTCTCTAATTCCGCTTTGAAAGTTGGTGTTTTAAGCCAGCAGTATATTTGTTTAGAACTCACATTCGCTTGACGAGCAGCTTCCTCATATGTTCCACAGGATAAAAGATAAGGCAATACGTGTAATTGACGTTTAGTCAATTCTATATGACCTTTCATAACAAAATCTTACCTCTATTTCTGATTATTTTTGGAAACAAGTTGTGCCTTCCACTGCAAGAGAGGATGTGCTTTGATTTTTTCAATCAAATAGCTATCTTGCGTGATTAACATTGGCTCAAGCACTCCACGGTCAAGCAAATTTTCAAGAAAAGCGTACTCATGTTCATTCAAAGGGAAGAGATTTTTTAGAGCGTTTCTACATCCCGCCAACAATTGCTTTGTCCAACCAAGATGATCACCCCTGCGAAACGTTTGCTTTCTGAGTACGGGAATAAGTTGATCTTTCAGTTCCTTTTCCTCAAATTGAATTTCTTCAATAGAAGTTTGTCGCCAATCTTTTGATCCCATAGCACTGTATACAACGCATGCTAAGCGAAGTTTTTCCATGTTTAAGGAAGTTTTTGTTAAAAGTTGATGCGCATCAAATAGATCACGAGAGGCGTGTCTGCCGAATAAAGCAGCAAGTTTGCCTGCACCTAATTCATGTATATCCAAGAGCGCAACCTCTTTAGTCCTTCTCTGACCTATTTCGTGGGAACACTGTCTATTGATCTCATATAAGGGTTCTCTAAACATAAAATTCACATCTACTTCTAGATTTCCACTGCCACCTAAAGCACTTTCGTAGCGAAGTTGCCACTTTCCCCCTGCATGCTTCTGTGGAATTTTTCGGATACTTAAGCCCTCTCTTTGAAATACGGCCTCTAAGGCTTTTTCTACATCTGGACGTTCAAGCAACATCTCTTGCTTATCCAGCTTTCCAATATAGTTTAAATCAATATCTACAGACAGCCTAGGAAGGTCAAAAAGAAATAAATTAAGAGCTGTCCCACCCTTTAGAACTAGCCGATCTTTTAAAAAGGGGTGTACACTAATACCATCAAGAATGGCCATCAGATGCCAGACCTTTTCCATAATTTCAGGACGAAATCCTGTTTTGAATGCTTCTTTGGTTAATTCTTGTTCAGATGTCTTCATTAGGTTCTTCCCATTCTCGGTTGATCAAGCTCAAAGGAACAATAAGATTCCACTTGGTAATCATTTTTTGAGGTTGATTATGATTGCGGTCCATATAATGAGGCTTGACCGGACGATGTTTAAGAAGCTCTTCAAGATAACGATCTGGTATCATTAAAGCCTTCTGATGTGTGTCCAAAAAGAACCCTAGCTTAGCAATTGTTGTTCCATTCTCCAAAAGCAGAGCGTACTTTAACACTTCATCCATATCCAAATATTCTATAGCTTCAAGAGAAAGCCATATTTCCTCCCAAGAACCACATAGATAAGGACGATCCAAGACATCTACTAAGGTGCGCTCAAGGCTAGTGATTAAAACCTTTTGGCCTAAACGATCTATAGACTGGACTCCAAACCCCTCATTTTTAGATGCCAATAATGCTGTTGGTACCGAAACTGCTTGATATGTCAAATCTTTAAAGATAAAGGGCTCTTTTGTCTTCTTTTTAGTAAGATAAATAAATTTACTTTGGACCGTATGGATTTTGCCATGCAAGTCAAGAGCTGTGCCATAAGCAAGCACAGCATTCTCTGCCATTTTGCTCGCAATTAAGAATGGATCAATTGAACACTGGCTTGGATCTACACCTTGGGGAATGGAATAATATAGCCCCCGGCGAACACGAAGAATGTGGCCTTGTTTCTGATGATAAGTAATTAAATTGTAAAGCGTTGAACTGTTTATAGGACTTTTGCCAGAAAGGCTATGAGAAATTTCCTTAATGGTAAATGCTTTATGTAAAGCAAAAAAGCTATTCAATTTCATTAGCACTCTTACTTGAAAGATTTCTTTCTTCCTACTAATTAAATTAGTGGTTTGAGAGAAATTTGTCAAATATTAGTTAATACAACTGGAAATTTTCCTCCCAAATACCTAATTAAATTAGGTGTTAAGAAGGATGAATTCAAGTAACAGGTGATAACACGCACAAAGCGTCTAATTAGATCTAAACCTTTTTGGCGATAATATGGTGTACATGCCAGTGCTTAGGACCAGATCCGCTAATGCCATCTTTTTCTTCTTCTTTAAAATATTCAATTTTAAAGTCTTTAAAATATTTTCCTACCTGTTCTTTATCAAGAAAAACCATGGAGCTATCTTCAGCCCAAGTATCTTTAGGACCAAAAAAATGTCCGCAAAACCTACCCCCAATAGAAATGGCCGATGTAATTCGTTCCATTACATCGTCAAAATTATCTGGACTACAGAATGGCAGAGCATAACTAGCATTAATAATCTGAACTTCATGAGGGAATACGAAATCTTGATATGTAGAGGTTACAAAGGTAACATCATCCTTTTTAGACTCGGGCACTTTTGCAAATAAAAAATCTTGAGCAACACTTTCAGCATCTATGGCTATGACTTTCCAACCTTTCTCCACAAGAAAGGCTGTATCTTTACCAACACCGCATCCAAGATCAACTGCTAATTGAGGTTCTACTTGTTCATCTTGAAATAATTCTATTGTTTTGGCTAGTGTTTCCCAAGGCTGAGAAGATTTACTCGTCCATTGATAATATCCGAGCCATTTTGATTCAAGATCAACAGTTGTTTGCTGAAGAGAATTCATTCTAACCTCTTGATTTAAGCGATTTTAAAGAACCTTTATAGCATAAAGAGAAGTTAAAGGCCTATGGTAAATATTATTTTTAATTTTGATTTAAAATAGGGATCCTCCGAGAAGGAGTTAGTGGAAGATATCCGAATGTTCTACTTCTATTATACATGGAGGATATTTTCTTTTCAAGAAAGCTAGAATGCTGCTACACACTCCTCTGTCTCTATTTTTCCTACGACTGGCACTAGAGAGTGTAATTTTATAAATGGTTCTAAATCAAAGATTTTACTCATTCCTCCTACAAATTGGTTCAATGTAAGATCTGTAAAGGGCATTTCAGGACACTTCTCTCATAGGGAAGTGTCCTTTGTATTTTAAGCCGCCTGCATAATTTATAGACGGTTTCTTGTCTTTCAATTCCAAGTTTCTTAAATACGAAATTCGGTAACTGCTGTTTTTCATCCACTTCAGAATTCTCAGGGATTTCCCTCGAGCGACATGCAAGATTGAATGCTATATTGCGGTTGTGTAAAAGCTCGATGGAAATGGAAAAATTCGCTAAGGAATCATCTCATTTATTGCTGCTATTTTTTCTGAGGAAAAGCGAATATATTTTATATGTATTTTCTTTCACAATATAATTAGGATCATTTATGCTTAAACGATTGTTAAAAATGCCGTGTGCCAAATGATATTCAAATAAGTACCCAAACCATAGAGAGACAAGTTGAAGCATTAAAACAGTGGGATGAAGATGATCATTATTATGAAGATCTCTCCAATATCAAGGTGCCAACTTTGGTAACGGGAGGATTAAAAGATGAATTAGATTCTCCAAAAAATGTCTCTAAAGTTGCTTGTCGGATTCCTTTTGCATGGTCTGCCTATTTTCCACATGCTGGACATGCCTTTCTTTCACAAAATTATCAACACTTCGCAGAATTGGTGACTTTATTTATTGAATCCAATAAAAAATAATCATTATAAATGAAAATTTTGCAAATTTCACGATAGGAATATGGGTAAATGGAATATAAATTTTTGGGAAAAACTGGGGTACAGGTTTCATCATTATGCATGGGGACCATGACATTTGGAAAAGAGGCTGATGAAGCCACTTCTGCTGCGATTTATAAACGATGTCGCGAAGCTGGCATTAATTTTTTTGATACCGCAGATGTGTATTGTGAAGGTATTTCGGAGCAAATTTTGGGAAAGCTAATTCAAGGAGAACGAGAAAATATTGTTTTAGCCAGCAAAGTGTATTTTCAAGCAGGTAAAGACATGAATCAACATGGTTTATCCAGGCGCCATATTTTTCACTCCATAGAAGGAAGCCTTAGAAGACTAAAGACCGACTACTTAGATATCTATTATTTACACCGTTTTGACGATTTCACGGATCTCGAGGAAACGCTTTATGCTTTTAATGATCTTGTGCGCCAAGGAAAAGTTTTATATCTCGGTGTAAGCAATTTTGCAGCCTGGCAAATTATGAAAGGTTTGGGGATTTCAGCGAGGGAGCATTTAGCCCGTTTTGCTTGCATGCAGCCCATGTACAATCTTCTTAAGAGGCAGGCTGAAGTGGAATTATTTCCGATGGCTCTTGCTGAAAACTTGGCTGTGTTTCCTTACAATCCGCTGGCTGGTGGAGTGTTATCGGGAAAATATTTAAAAAAGAGGGATGAGGGGCGTTTAGCAATTAATAAAGTCTATGAATTGCGTTATGGAAAAGTGGCAGGAGAAAAAGAAGTCATTGATTTTATTGCATTTGCCAAAGCAAAAAATCTCGATCCAGTAAGCTTAGCGATTAGCTGGGTTGCTAGTCACCCAGCTGTGACAGCTCCCATATTAGGAGCACGCAGCGTAGCGCAACTCGAGCCCGCACTTCGATCTATTGATATTAAAATGACTGAAGGATTGCGAAAAGAGCTCAGTGCTCTCACTGTAGAGCCTCCGTCAGCAACCGACCGGTCGGAAGAACGCATTCCAGAGAATAATTTTAAATAGCATTTGGACATTGAAAACCAGGAGAATTTTATGAATGAAGAGGGAAAAGTTGCCTTCATTACCGGTGCTAATCGTGGCCTTGGTTTTGAGACCGCTCGCGAATTGGGTGAAAAAGGAATCACGGTGATTTTGGGTTCAAGAGATAAAGCGAAAGGAGAAGCTGCTGCCGAAAAATTAAAGGCGAAAGGAATTACGGCTATCGCATTTCCATTCGATATCAATCAATTTTCAGACCACCAGGCCATCTATAAATATATCGAAACGCATTTTGGAAAACTCGACATACTAGTTAATAATGCGGGAATTTGGCTAGAAAGTAAGGATATTCACGGTGCTAATCAAACAAGTGCTATTTCGCAAGAAGTCCTACGCAAAACATTTGATGCCAACTTTTTTAACCTAGTCGCCTTAACTCAAACGCTACTACCGTTACTTAAAAAGGCTTCTGCAGGCAGAATTGTCAATCTCTCCAGTATTTTGGGATCATTGACTTTACACTCAGACCCGTCATCACCGATATACGATTTTAAAGCATTTGCTTATAACGCATCCAAAACGGCATTAAACGCTTTTACTGTGCACCTTGCTCATGAATTAAAAGGAACTAAAATAAAGGTGAATTCAGCCCACCCTGGTTGGGTAAAAACTGATATGGGAGGGGAGGCTGCTCCTATGGAGGTATCTGAAGGGGGAAAAACGAGTGCTCAGTTGGCTCTTTTGCTTGAAAATGGACCCACTGGACAATTTATTCATTTAGGTGAGGCCCTTCCCTGGTAGTTAACTGAGATGAGCATTTTTAAACGCTCATCTCCTTCCTCTTACTGTACGGGAAACGGGGCGGCATGTAATAAGCGCCCGGCTTCTTCATCAGACATGAGGTGATTGAATGTGGAATAACGCCATTGAATATTGGCAATTTCTGGACAAAAATTGGCAACTCGCTGATCACTGTAGCTATATCTTAAACCAATAAAGTCGATGTTTCTTGAAAGAACACTCGCTTCGACATCTTGTAGGTGCTTGAGCTTATCGTTGATAAAGACAATTCTGTTGGGGTGGTAGTTGATCAGATCCAAAAGTTTTAAAAGTGCTTTTCCTTTGTTAGTTCCCGAGGTAAACAAAATTCCATTTCGATAAAGAATCCCATGATCATTGATGAAATAATGATCTTCTGCGGAAGGTGCTGTGCGAGATAAATCGATTTTTAAAGAATGCAGTTGGTTTACTGTGCGTGTTGTTAAGGCTAGACCTTGAGTTGTTAAACCCATGATCGTGATTTTTTGTTTTTGTAAGTCATCGATAATTTGATCGGTGCCTTCTTCTACAATTTTAACATGCGTGAGATGTCGAATAGCTTCCCACTCCGCCAAGGCCTTGTCTAACGCCGCGGCGTACATTTTCTCTCGACATTCATGTATTTTGAGGCGATGCATGAACCAAGCATCTGTTCCAATGGTTTGAACAGGAATAAGAAGGGTATCATCAATATCAAGAATGAGCAGCGTATTAGGCTTGGCATAGGCCACAATTTCGCTAAAATGGGGTGTCTCCACAATTTTACTGAAAAGAGTTGAGTAAAATAGAAGAAAATAAAAAGATGTTGTATATAATATTTTTTTCAACATGTCAGATCCTTATTTGGCTTTAAAACGTCTTTACAAAGGATATCTGTTTTTTTTGAATAAAGTCTAGAATGAGCTAACTTTTAGAAATTTTTACCCAAGCATGATCATGAAAATTTTATTGACAGGTGCTACCGGATATATTGGCTCTCGGCTACTTGAGCTGCTTCTTGAACAAGGACATGAGGTGGTGGCGATCGCTCGCTTTCAAAGCCCTTTTCTTTTGGTTGAGCATGCCAATCTCACAGTTATTCTCATGGATCTACTTGAAGAAAATTCTTCACAAGAGCTTCCAAGCGATATCGATGTTGCTTATTATCTTGTTCATGCGATGAGCTATGGGAAAACTCAATTTGCACAATTTGAAGAAAAATCGATCCACAACTTCGTTAACCTTGTGCGGAAAGCTCGGGTTAAGCAAATTATTTATTTAAGTGGGCTATGTAATGATAAAAATCTTTCTCCCCATCTGATGTCACGTTATAAAACGGAGTGTTACATACGGGATAGTCAGATTCCATATACCATTTTACGGGCTGGGATTATAATTGGGTCCGGCAGCGCGTCCTTTGAGATTATTCGGGATTTGGTCGATAAATTACCTGTTATGGTGGCTCCACGCTGGATCAATAACCTTTGTCAACCTATCGGTGTTCAGGACGTTTTACGCTATTTAATTGCCGTTGTGAAGCATCCTGAATGCCTAAACCAAGTCTTCGATATCGGAGGTCCTGATCGGTTAACTTATAAAGAAATGCTTCTGATTTATGCTAAGGAGCGGAAACTTAAGCGCTATATCTTTGCTTTACCTGTTTTAACGCCCAGGCTTTCTTCTTATTGGCTTTACTTTGTAACTTCTGTTAATTTTTCTTTAGCTTATGCTCTTGTCGATAGTGTAAAAAATGAGACAGTCTGTCAAGAGAGCCGTATTCTAAAAATCTTTCCTCAGCCATGTTTAAAGTATCAAAAATGTCTTGAACAAGCTCTCGATGTTGTGGAACAAAATCCTCTTTTACCGGGTTGGAGAGATAGTCTCGTCTCAGGTATTTTGGAATCTAAGCTAGCAAAATTAGTGAAGGTTCCGACGCACGGGTGTTTAGTCGATCGACGTACGGTTGAAACAACGGCATCTCCTCAAGATGTGATCGATCAACTTTGGTCCATCGGTGGAAAAAGGGGATGGTATTATATGGATTGGGCATGGGAGTTAAGAGGATTTATCGATAAATTGCTTGGGGGAGCCGGTTTGAATAGGGGGCGTACCTATCCACACGATATTTTCGCAGGATCTTCTTTAGATTTCTGGAGAGTTTTGCTGGCCGATAAAGAAAAAGGACATCTTTTGCTCTATGCAGAAATGAAAGTTCCCGGTGAAGCCTGGCTAGAGTTTATTGTCGAGCCAACCTCAGAAGGCTCTCATTTGATTCAAACGGCTTCTTTTCGTCCTAAGGGTGTTCTAGGAAGGCTTTATTGGTATACGCTACTTCCGATTCACAAACTCATTTTTCGTGGAATGGCGCGTGCTATTGCGCATCCTAAACCGTCTCAATAGATTTGGCAGGTCTTGGGCTAACTTGAAATAGACTATAAGCCGTAAAAGCAATTAAAAGGATTGTGATGGCATAAGGGATTGTGGAATTCACGGGAAAAATCATTAAAATGGATCCCACTAATGCAGCTATTCCAAATTCTAATGAACCAAAAGCGGCGGAAGCTGTCCCGGCAATATGTCCAAAAGGTTCCATCGCTTTGGATGCTGAGCTTCCCAGCAAAAACATAGCCCCTGTACAGGCAATGACCATGGGGATAAGAAATCCGGCTAGACTTAAAGAAGCAAAGTAATACCACACAAGCATGCTAGATCCACCTATAAACATTAAATGAATGCCGAGTCTAACAGTGAAATGGGCACCTATTTTTTCACTCATTTTTCCACTCGCTATTCCCCCAAAAGCGATCACGCAACCAAATGCAGCAAAATAATATCCAAATTCTTCGGTGGGGACTTCAAGTAAATTGATGATGATGAAAGGAGAGATGGAAAAAAAACAGAACAATACGCTTTCAGCCAATCCAGCAATCACTGCGTGCACGAGGAATTGCTTATGGCTAAAAATTTGCACATAGCGTTTAAAAATGGATCGGCTTACTTTTGTGCGTTTATCAACTTCAAGAGTTTCTTGAATAAGGATTTGATTGATAAAGAAAGCAAATGTTCCAATCAAAGCTAAAAAAATGAAAATGCTTTTCCAGCCAAAGTAAAGAGATAAATACCCTCCGAGAATAGGAGCAAAAAGCGGAGAAATACCGATGCCTCCATTTAAAAAACTGTACATTTTGGCATTTTCATTGCCAGAAAATAGATCGCGGATGATGGCAAATGCTGTGACAAGCATTCCACACGCACCAAAAGCACTCACAATGCGTCCAAAAATAAGTCCATAAATATGATGAGATGAAGCACAAGTCAGAGAACCTAAGGTAAAAAAAATGACGGATGCATAAAGAATTTTACGCCTTCCAAAATGATCAGTAAGTGGTCCCACAAATAATTGTCCAAAGCCTGTGATGAATAAAAATAAACTCAAAGTTAATTGAATCAAAGCTGGTGTGGTGTCAAAAATTTGGACCATCTGAGGAATGATGGGAATGTAGATATCTAATCCAAAAGCGAAGCTGAAAACAAAGGGAGTCAAAATCCCAATTAACTTAAATGTAGGATAATTTTTCATTTTGATAAAAATCTTGAAAATTTTAGAAAGGCTGAATATGCCTTATTTTAAACCTTAAAAGAATTGCTTCCAATAGAAATAGATCGTCTGTTTTAAAAAACATATCTTTCATTTTGTTTGAATAGACGAGTGAAGCCGGGACGATAAGGTTTATAACTGTCATTGAGTGATGCCGCGTTAACAAAAATTTTACCTGCGTGAGTCTTCACATTGCGAGCTCCGTGGATGTGCCCAAAGACGTGCAGCTTAATTTGGCTGGCATGAATGTTTTTTTCTAATTCCTCACAACCCACGTGGCGCGTCCATTGCCTACTAATCTTCACCTCATCTAAAATGCCATAGCAGGGCCCATGTGTGATTAAAATTTCTGTATCAGATGGAATGAGATCCCAATGCGCTTTAATTTCATCACCGCGATGACGGTTAAAGGCCCAATTTTCAAACCAAGGAGTAATAGGCGATCCCCAGATTTTTATACCATGAATTTCAACACCGGAATCATTCAACAGATGAATATGGCGTTTTTGGCATTCTTCTAACATTTGTTCAGGTTGCTTTTCAAAAATGAAATCATGATTTCCAGCGATCAAGATACGATGACGGTAGGATTGTTTGTTGAACCAATCGAGGAAGACCAAAGCTTCTGGAAATTGGCCAGTCGATGTACAATCTCCGGCATGGATTAAAATATCACCTTCAGGAAGTTGAAAATAAGAATGCTTGGAATGCGTATCGGAGATACAATCGATGGATAAGCGATTTGTCATCGAATACTCATGGGATTTGCCAAATCAATTTGCCATTTCCAAAAGTTCGGGTGACATTTTCCTGCCCAATTAACTTGTCATGATTAAACTCTCCTTTTAAGACTGAGCCATCGGGAAGGATTTGTTGTCCATGTCCCTTAAGTTTTGCATTGATAAATTGACCTTCACTAATGATCTGATTTGTAAAATATACTTTGCCTTTACCATTTAAAACGTCATCTTTACTTGGCATTTGATTAAATTGAAATCCTTCCTCGTAAAAACCTAATGAAAAGAACCATGATTCTTCTAAATCCTTAGTGCGAGAATTAACTTCTTCAAAAATCTTTTTCGTCTTCATCGATTTATTAAGAATCTTTGTTTTCAAACACTGTGTTCTTAAAATTGTAAAATAACCATCATAAACCTCTATGAGAGTGATTTTCCTAAAATAATCGCTATCATTATTGGTCTGAATGCAATAAGGAATGAGTCTCTTTTTTATATCTGCTAATAGTAAAAAAACTGAGTAGCTAAAACTTCGACCTTTAAAGGTAAGTCATTTGCAATTTCATAAAATGCTCTGCGTGTTTTTCCCATATTGATCGTTCCCTTCAAACCGGCAAACTTGAAAATTTCTTCCCATATTTCGCTGGGAATTTTTGTTTCATTTATGTACGTACTTGCGGAGCAAAGGGAATTCATATTTTTCCTAGATGAGCTTGAATTATGTAGAACAATCATAGCAATTTATCTTTTTCAATGAAAACAGTTCTATCTTGTAGAGAAAAAAATAATTTATCGTTGACTAAAAAAAATAGCCTTTTTACGTTGGAAACAACAAGGAGAAAATTATGCTAAGCTGGGCTGTTATTTTTTTAATTGTAGCCATTATTGCAGGCGTTCTCGGTTTTGGTGGAATTGCTGGTACAGCAACTCAAATAGCGAAGATTTTATTTGTTCTCTTTTTAGTTCTTTTTGTGATTTCATTATTATTTGGCGGAAGGGCAGGCATTTAGTCTAACTTGGAGACTTCAGCCTCTTTGGTCTGTTCAGGGGAGCCAAGAAACCATAGGCTCCCTGCAATCGCTCCAAGCATTAAAGTCATGCCAGCGACTTCGGTATAGAAGGGTACGCGTTGTTCGATGAAGAATACGAGAATAAGAGCAAAAACAGTTTCAAAAATGGTCAATTGGCCAGCTAAAGCGATGGGAAGAAGGGTGCTAGCTCTATTCCACAGATAAGAGCCACACCAGGAACAAATAATTCCTAAAATTAAACATCCAGCGAGGAAGGCGATTAACTCCTCTTCAAAAGTCACCATTTTGGTGATATCGACCAATGTGGAATCAATAATCCCGATGACTGTTGCAACCACAACGACCCAGCAGAAAGTAGCCGTTCCAATCATGGTAGCCCATTGGCTGCAAGGGACTTCTGGATGTCGTTTTAAAAAATCAGCATTTGCCACGACATACCAAGTCCAGGCTATTAACGCGATGATTGCACAAGCTAATCCAAATAAATAATCTTCAATACTGTCGGCAATCCAATGATTTTCAAAAGCAGATAAATTGACTAAAACTAAGCCAAGTAGAATGAGAAGACTCGGTATTAACAGGCTTTTAAAGCGATAGGTACGTTGCTTTAGGTTTCCGTAAAGAGCGATTGTAATGGGGCTTAAGCCCGCAATTAAGGCCGTGACTGTTGCACTGGCGCTGCGCAACGCAAGGACGAGCGAGATGTAGTAGATGATGTTGGTCACTAGCGCAAATTTAAAAGCGGTAGGAATCATTGCAAGGGAAACTTTAAATGTTCCCCTCCACCAAAAGCCGGCTAAAATTCCAAGTGATAATGTGCCAAAGCAAAAGTGCCTGCCAAGGGCGATTTCGAATGGCGTAAAACCATCCATAAAGAGGGGAACTACGAAAATTAGCCCCCAAATCAAACAAGCAACAAGAACTAATAATATTCCGAGAAACATGGCTGGATCCTGGGTTATAGTTCAGGAAAAGCCTTTAGGACGAAGTGTTCTTTTTCTTTGAGGACTTCCATGAAGAAAGGGAAGCGGTTAACTTGAAGTACTGCTTGCAAATCTTCAAAAGAACATCGACCATTGAGTGGATCTAATAAGGCTTTTTTCCCACTGGGGGAATTTTTTACGCGTTCTAAATAAGAACGAGGAGAGACATTGTGGTGATTTAACCTGGCACTGAGATAATCCGCAAAAGCGAGATCTTCGTCGGCATTATCAGGGCCAGTAACAACAAGGCTAAGTTGCGCAGGTTGAAGGAATCGAATGTATTTGAGTGTCGCTTCAGCTACAACAAAGCTGGCAGCGAGAATTTGTTGAGCATGAATACAATTGATAATTCCCTGGGTTCCAGAGGAGGTGCGTTGAATCAGAGTTATTCCGGTTAAATTTTCATCTTTAAACTGGAGCGGAGAATTCCCATAGTTAAATTGTTGGATGGCAAAGCCATCGACCTCTCCCATCGTACGCGTATGCGGAAATTTTGCGTGCAGGGAGAGCGCTTCATCCACAGTTCTCGTGACGAAGATTTTTTCTACACCTGAAGCAAAGGCAAATGCGGCTGTTGTGAATGCACGGATCACGTCTATGACAACGACCAATCCTTCCGCATGAATGCATTCATTCATCCGAAATGTTTTGATGTTCATTGCATACTCTGGGTTTTATTCGAGCCCCTGAAAAGGGAGTGAATATCCTGTTAACTTTATTTTATCACACAATACCCGTTTATTGCCTACATGAATTGTTTGTTTTTGTGTATCCCAGAGGGGAACCGGAAAATTATTCCGCTTGCAGATTTGCTCGTAGAGCAATTTACGTGGAGGATGCTCATCAAGACAAAGATTGTAAATACCTCCTAAGGAGTTATTTATCGCATAATTTATGACTTGAACGATATCTCTGAGTGGCGTTAAATTAGTGAAATTTTCTCCTGATCCAGGAAAAATTTTCCTCTCGTGACTGTTAAAGCGGTTGATTAGTTCTCGGCCTGGTCCGAAAATCTCCCCTAGACGCAAAATGCAAATCGAGAGGGTTTCTGAGGCTAAAGAGAGCAGCGTGTTTTCCGTTTCCAGTAGGATGCAGGTTTTTTTATTTGAAGGTTTGGGCTCCGTGTCTTCATCTACCCAGGCTCCCTGATGCTCTCCGTATACAGATGTGCTGCTCGTATAAATGATTTGCTTGATGCGGGGGTAGTCTGCTATGGATTGTGTAATCGCCCGCGCAGTTTCTAAATAGCACTGCTCATAGGAGTCATTTTGAGAGGGGGCGACAGAGACAATTAAAATATCTTGTTCTTCGAGCAAAGAATCGAAGGATTTTTCAAGAAGGACGACTTTGGTAGCATATGTTGACAATTCTTCAATGCGATTTAAACGGCGTGTAGAGGCTGTAACGCAATGCTGGTGCTGCAAGGATTGTGCAGCAGCTTTTCCCACATAGCCACAGCCTAAAATGCCAATGTTTAAATCAGCCGACATTTAAAAGGCCAAGCTTTTCAAAACATTGTCTAAGTTCCAGGTTTTCAGGCTTTTCAAAAGCTCCAGTACCTGCGAGCCATTGGATATAGCTTGCTGGAACTTGCTTTAGGGGCATCCCTTGATGCTTGCCGAAAGGCATGTGTTGTATGTCTTTTGGTTGGTTCATGAGCGCGTAAGCCTCTGCAATTGACAAGTCGTCAAGCATGGCAGAGAAAACTTGGTGAAGAACGATAACATCATCAAGTGCCCTATGGGCATTATTTTCCGCAATCCCATAGATTCCACGCAGAAACTGTAGAGTGTGCCGTGGAAGATCATTTCTGTAACGTCTTGCCCACTTTAAAGTATCCAAAAATTTCCATGGGGGCAGCTCTTGGTTGCTTCGTTTAAACTCATTTCGTAGAAAATGGATATCAAACTGATCGTTATTATGTGCGATTAAAACGACATCGCCCGAACAAAACTCTTTGAATTCTTCAATGATCTCGCCAAATGAGGGGGCATTTGCAACCATCTCGTCTGTGATATGATGGATGGCAGTTGCCTCAGGAGGAATGGGGACACCTGGATTGATCAATCGTTCAAATGTGCGATTACCTACGGGATCATAGACAGCTAACTCGATCACATAATCTCTGTCAGCTTTTATCCCGGTTGTTTCTGTATCGTAATAAAGGGCTTTCATTTTATGCTAAAGGGTATGTTTTTTTTCTTCTTGTGTACGCTGAAATACCGTTTCAAAATCTAGATCTCCATTTGCAACGTTTTCAATTGCAGGGGAGAAGGTTTTGGAAAGTAGTTCGCAGGATTTGATATAGGTCTCAAGAAGGCCTTCATCGATTTCTTGATTGATGGCGGGGATGAGAAGGCGGTAGAAAACGAATCCATTTTCTTCATCCATGCAGAATCCCGGAACATCGATTTCTTTGTTGATGAGGTGAAGCAAACGTGCCATATCATTAAAGCAGCCTTTTTTAATTGCTTCCGGAAAGAAAACGAGGAGTTGTAAAAAGTTTTCTCCATCCAAGATACGGATGAAAAGAGGGTGCTCTTTGCCTTCAATTTTCAATAAAAGGTAAGCTTGATCCATTTCAGGTTGCAGTTTCAAGGCATAATTTTTTGAAAATAGATACTCGATGATTCTATCTAGCTTTAATTTTACCATAGGATGGGCCTGGGGTTCGATCGCTTTTAGATGGAGCAAATTTATCCCAGTGAAATGTTTGTGACATTCACTGGGGTAAAATCAATATTGAACGGAAGGAGTCCAGCTTTGGTTGCTCCCTTGTCCTGTGATGGAAAGGTTATTTGTGGTTGGAATAACCGAACAATCATCCTCTCCGGGCATTCGATAGCAGCTTGCCATCGAAAACGCACACAGCATGCAGAATAAGTATATGAATCTTTTCATAAGGATCCGTTTGTTACCCTTTTTTTTGATCCGCGCATTTTTGAATGAATGTGACAGCATCGCCGACTGTTTTGAGCTTTTCGGCTTGCTCTTCGGAAATTTCACAATCATATTCTTTAAAACGCTCTTCAAAAGTCATGATGAGTTCTGTGAGATCTAATGAATCTGCGTTGAGATCTTCGACAAATGACTTGTCAAGAGCGACCTCATCTTTATCGACACCGAGTTGCTCGACGACGATATCAATTACTTCTTGTTCTATTGTCATATATGTTCCTTTTTTTAGGAGTTCATAATAATTTTTGCCTTACATGACCATTCCGCCATCGACCACGAGAACCTGGCCTGTCATGTAGTCGGATGCAGGGGATGCGAGGTACAGAGTGGCTTGCGCAATATCTTCAGGTGACCCCATGCGACCCAAAGGAATGGAGTCTAAAATAGATTTTCTTTGGGTCTCTGTCATCACATCTGTCATACGTGTTTCAATAAACCCAGGAGCGATGCAATTTACGCAAATGTTGCGGGGAGCAAGTTCCTTTGCTAAGGCTTTTGTAAATCCGATCAATGCGGCTTTGGAAGATGCATAATTCACTTGTCCAGCATTTCCTGTCAAGCCAATAACAGAGCTGATATTGATGATTTTTCCCTTTCGCGTTTTAATCATTGTGCGAGCAAGAGCTTTGCAAAGGTTGTAGCAGGACTTAACGTTGGTGTCCATTACCTCATCCCAATCCGCTTCACTCATCTTCATGAGTAAGCCATCACGTGTGATACCCGCATTGTTGACGAGGATATCCACATGTCCAAATTGTGCTAAAATCGTTTGGATGGCTTGGTCAACCTCAGCTGTATTGGCCACATTAACTTGAAAAAAAGTTGTGGATGGTTTTCCTGTTAAAGCGTTAATTTCACCGACAGCCGCTTGTCCTCGTTCTGCATTGGTACCGAAAATAATGACTGTGGCCCCAGCTTGTGCTAAGTTTTGGGCAATTGCTTTGCCAATTCCCGCGTTGCCGCCAGTCACAAGGGCTATGGATGCAGGAGATAAAGTAATCATAGAGAGTTCCTTGTTCATTCCGCTAAATGTTTTAAATCTGCAAGAGTTTCAATCGACAATGTAGGGGCGAGAACGCCTATCCGTTTATTAAAGCCAGCCAATGTTTTGCCGCAGCCAAATTCAATAAATTGATCGATTCCTTGTTTGCAAATGTGTTCAATCCCTTGTTGCCAACGAACAGAATGGGTGACTTGTTTAATTAAGTTAGAGCGAATTTCTTCGAGGTCATTTGCAGAAGTTCCTGTGACATTCATCACGAGAGGAACGGGACTATCTGTAAAGGATGCCTGCTGTACATGTTCGGCAAGCCGTTCTTCAGCTTCGCGCATCAGACCGCTATGAAAAGCTCCGTGTACCTGAAGAGGGAGAATTCGTTTTGCTCCCTTGGCTTTGGCTGCTGCAGATCCTTCTTCAATCCCTTTGAGGGTTCCTGAAATCACCACTTGCCCAGGGCAATTGTAGTTTGCTACCCACAGGTCATGGGGAAGATTTAGAGCGTTTACCAGATCTTCGACTGTATCAGCATCTAATCCGAGCACAACAGCCATTGTCCCCGCTGTTTTTTCACAGGCGTCATTCATAAACTGGCCACGGGATTGGACAAGTGTTAAACCGTCTGCAAATGAGATTTTGCCTGCCGCCGTTGCAGCTGTGTATTCCCCTAAACTGAGTCCTGCGCAATAAGTGGGATACAAGTGAGGGAATTCGTGTTGTACGCAGCGTAAAATGGCGTAGCTTGTGACGTAAATAGCGACTTGACTGTTTTTTGTTTCAGTAAGTTCAGCTTCGGGTCCTTGCAAAATCAATGCTGAAAGTTTTCTTTTTAACCGGTCGTCAGCTTCCTCAAAGATTTGCTTAGCAAGGGGAAATGTTTCGACAAACTCTTTTCCCATGCCAGGATATTGTGAACCTTGTCCAGGAAAAATAAAGGCGATTTTTTTTGACATATGATTATTTCTCCCCGTTATTATAGGCACTTAGTCAATATGGTGGCTCCCCATGTTAAGCCTGCCCCAAAAGCAACCATTAAAAGATTTTGATTTTCTTGAATGGGATGTTCTTGCATGAGCTCATCAAGGGCTATGGCAGCGCTTGGAGCGGAAGTATTTCCATATTTATGCACGGTTTTGTAGATTTTTTCTGTTGGGATAGCAAAGTTTTTTCCTACGGCATCAATAATCCGTTCATTCGCTTGATGGGGAATGAGCCATTCAATTTGATCGGGTTGTAGGCTTGCTCGGCTAATGCATGTTTCGGCGGCAGCAGTCATGCGACGCACAGCATGTTTAAACACTTCTTTGCCTAGCATGCGGAAGTAATGCAATCCTCCCTTTAAGGATTCTTGTGAACAAGGGTGGCGTGTGCCTCCTCCAAGAAGTGTAATTAAATGCGCTTGATCACCATCAGAGCCTAGGCAAACATCTCCGATTAGAAGGCCTTCCCCTTGGCCAGATATAACCGCAGCAGCTGCTCCATCTCCAAAAAGAATGCAGGTGTTTCGATCTGTGTAGTCCACAAAGGCAGTCATTTTTTCAGTTGCGATGAGCAAAACATTCCGGTACATCCCGGATTCGATATAAGCTTTAGCTAAAGATAAGCCGTAAAGAAAGCCTGTGCATGCTGCATGAAAATCAACCGCCGCGGCTTTTTTTGCCCCAATTTGAGCTTGAATGAGGTTGGCGGTAGTTGGCATCATGTAATCGGGTGTTGTGGTAGCTACTAAAATGATATCGATTTCTTCTGCTGCTACACCACTTTTTTGCAGGGCTTTTAAAGCTGCTTCTCTTCCCATATCTGAAGCAAATTCATCGGGGGCGGCAATGCGCCTTTCTTTCATCCCTGTGCGGGATGAGATCCATTCATCATTCGTATCGACGATTTTTTCTAAATCGAAGTTACTCAAAATGCGTTCGGGCAAATAAGAACCAAGACCTATAATGCGCGCCCTTTTTTGAACTGTCATTGAATAAGACTCCAAAACAAATTTTTAAACCTAACACTGTATCAAACAACGATTTAATTTTAAAGAAAGAAGTTTTGAGTGGATTTCATTAATCTGATACGATTTATCCTAAAACATCATTAATAAAAGTGAGAAAATTAAATATGCGCTATCCATCTCATCTGATTAAACTCATCCAGGTCTTAAAAAAATTGCCTGGGGTAGGAGCGAGAAGTGCCGAGCGGTTTGCCTTTCAATTAATGGAATGGGATGAGGAGAAATTAAGGGAGTTTGGCACTATATTGTCTCAAGTGCCAGAAAAAATTCAAGCTTGTTCCGCGTGTGGTTGTTTAAAAGAAGAAGCTGGTGGGTGCCCTTTTTGTGATGATCTTGTTCGGCAAGCCTCTCAAATTCTATGCGTGATCTCTTCACCCCGTGATGTGTTTTCGATTGAAGAAACCCGGGAATATAAAGGATTATATCATGTGTTAGGCGGGCTTCTTTCTCCTCTGGATGGATTTGGTCCTGAACGTCTATCGCTTGCATCTTTAAAGGGAAGAATCGAAATCCATCAGATTCATGAAGTCGTGATTGCATTAGGTTCAACGTTAGAAGGCGATGCGACAGCTTTGTACATCAAAAGAGAATTGGGGACTTTACCCGTGCAAGTCTCGCGGCTAGCTTATGGGTTACCTGTTGGCAGCTCATTGGATTACGTGGATGGTGGAACTTTAGCGCGCGCTTTTTCGGGAAGGGCCAGTTTTTAGGCAATATTTTGAAATTTGCAACCCAGTTGCAAATTTCAGTCACGAGTAAAAGTTGCAATTATTGTGCGGGATTCTCTATCATCATTCCTCCTTAGCGTTCGATTTCCGTTCATTTAATCTGAGAGCGCACAAGGTGTATCACAAAGGATCTATAATGAAACAATTCCAGAATACTTTATTAATTCTCACCGTTTTTCTTCTTCAATGCTTTGGACTTTCTGCCAATACATACCAATATGAAGGCCAGGTTATTGAAAAAATACAAATTATCAACGGCAGTCAAAAAAGTGTGCAACCGATCGATGAAAATGCCATCAAAGCCCGTTTAAAAACAAAAGAAAACGATGTTTTTTCGCATACTTCCTTCGACCAAGATTTGAAATTATTAGCTACCGAATTTGATCATGTTGAGCCTGTTTTGGAGCCAAGTGATAAAAAAATTCGCTTAGTTTTAAAAGTATGGCCAAAGCCAAATATTCGGATTATCCGTTGGGCGGGAAATGAAAGAGTTGCGACCGATACTTTGCAAAACGAATTAAAAATTAAACCTTTTACCGTCTTTGATCGGCTCGCTTTTAACAAAGCCTTTCAGGCGCTTAAAGCGTACTACGTGAAACAAGGATTTTTTGAAGCACAACTCGACTATTTCGTGAATTGGAATGAAGTGGCAAATGAGGTGGAAATTGACATCAATATCCAAGAAGGGCGCGCAGGTAAAATCAAAACGATTCGATTCTGCAACTTCACCCCTGAAGAAGAAGCTGAGCTGATGGAACAAATGGTGACAAAGGAATATTCCTTTTTTACCAGTTGGTTGACAGAGCAAGGAACCTATCGAGAAGAGGCCATGCAGCATGATCAGTACCAGATTTTGAATTACTTGCAAAATAGAGGGTATGCAGATGCCAGTGTGGATATTCAAATCGATGAAGCTACGCAGAAAGATCGAATTATCATTTTAATTACAGCCACAAAAGGACGTTGCTATCATTTTGGAAATGTTACCTTTGAAGGAAACACTCTCTTCTCAGATGAACAAATTAGTTGTTTATTAACTTTTGAAGAGGGGATGCAATATTCTCCTGAAGCGATCGTTTCAACAGTTAAAAACATTGCGAACTACTACGGTCGCCGTGGATACATTGAAGCTTACGTTGATTATGAGCCTCGCTTAGATCCTGACAACTGCTCGTATTCCCTACATCTTAAAATTCATGAAGGAAATCAATATTTTGTCGGTTTAATTAAAGTTCTCGGAAACTGTTCGACAGAAACACGTGTGATTTTGCATGAGACACTTTTAGTGCCAGGGCAAGTCTTCAACGTCGATAAAATGAATTTGACGGAAGAAAGATTAAGGAACATTGGGT
Source organism: Parachlamydia sp. (assembly GCF_050255895.1). Lineage (NCBI taxonomy): Bacteria > Pseudomonadati > Chlamydiota > Chlamydiia > Parachlamydiales > Parachlamydiaceae > Parachlamydia > Parachlamydia sp. Next base: position 12,296 of record NZ_JBFWIR010000025.1, on the reverse strand, counting down.
ACTTCCAAAATGTCAACGTCTATGCTGTCAAATCCCAAACATGTGAGTTAGGCGAGAACTTCAGAGATCTGCATATTGAAGTGGAAGAAACAAGCACTGGTCGTTTTGGTTTGGCTGTTGGATATAGTACTATTGAAAGTCTTTTCGGGAACGTTAGCGTTACAGAAAACAACTTTAGCTACAAAGGTCTTAGAAACATTTTCCGCACAGGTTATGGAGGATTAAGAGGGGGAGGCGAATTGCTGAACTTGAACGCCACCATCGGATCCAAAAGCAGAAGCTATTCCCTATCTTGGGCAAAGCCTTTCTTTATGGATACTCCTTGGACAGTCGGATTTGATATCGAGCGCTCCAGCAACCGTTATTTATCAAGTGATTATTCGATCGATGCTTCCCAATTCGTAGCACATGCCGTTTATAACGTGAATGATTTCTTGCGAACAGGTGTACACTACCGTTTGCGTGATTCCCATGTGCATTTAGATGATTCGGATGATGTCTCTCCAACTTTAAGAAGAGAAGCTAAAAACGGTGGAATTATTTCAGCTGTAGGAAGCTCGTTTATCTACGATTCTTCAGACAGCCCAACTTATCCTCGTCGTGGTTTCAAATCACGTTTGGATATTGAAGTTGCCGGGTTAGGCGGGCGTCACCATTTCGGTTCTTTAGCTTACATCAACTCTTATTACATTCCTGTTGAAAAGAGCGGTGTATTAAAATTCCGTGCAGACTTTCGCTTTATTCAACCTTTTGGGCATACCTCAGAAGAAACTTTGCCACTCGATGAAAAACTGTACCTTGGCGGAAATAGTACCATTCGTGGTTATCGCTCTTATCGCTTAGGTCCACAATTTAACGATGGCGATCCTCGTGGGGGTCTATCCTTGCAACTTTACTCAGCGGAATATGCACATGCCTATAACAGTCGTATTGAAGGATTTATCTTCTGTGATGGCGGTTATCTTTCTGGAAATACCTGGGACTTTGGAGGGCTATATACCTCTGTGGGTATTGGTACGCGTCTTAAAGTGCTAGCCAGTGGACCACCTTTAACAATTGGTATGGGTTTCCCACTGAATGCGAAAAATCGTAGTGAAGTTAAGCGCTTCTTCCTGACAATTGGTGGACAATTCTAAGAAATTTTGATTTAGAACTTATGGAGAACATATATGAAAAACATCCGTCTAGCTTTAGTAAAAATGTTGATGGCAGGTTCAATCGGATTTATCCTTTGCGCCGCGGCTCCTGCAACACAAGATGCGACTTCTGGAACAAGTTTTGATAAAACAGCTAAAATTGCAGTTGTAAATTTTAAAGTGTGTATCGAAAAATCTAAAATTGGAAAGCACGAACAAACTGTTTTTGAATCTTTGAAAAAACAGATGGAAAACTCTCTACAAGAAAAAGAAAAAAGCTTAAACGAAATTGCTGCTAAGCTTAGCGATCCGGACTATGTAGATAGCCTTTCTAATGAAGCTGAAAATGAACTCAAGCATAAGTATCGTACACTTAATCAAGAGATCACCCAGTATCAAAACCAGTACTACCAAGCACTTAGCCAGACAAACATGAAGATTGTCCAACAATTGCAAGAGCTAATTGCTAAAGCGTCCGAAACTGTTGCAAAAGAAGTGGGTGTAGACATCGTTTTAAATGAAGAAAGCAGCTTCTTCTATAAACCAGAGTTTGACCTAACTGATAAAGTAATCGATCTCATTGATAAAATGTCTGAAGCAGATATCAAAGCTTCTGCTACAAACTAAAGTCTTCATAGAGAACATGGGTAACCATGTTCTCTCTTAAACATTCAGTACTCCCTTCATACCAGGTTTTTCTTATGATCCAAAAAGCATTTACCCTCGCAGAACTAGCCGAAATGACTCAAGCGAAGCTTGTGGGGAATCCACAACATCTCATAACAGGTGTGGCTGATCTTGTGACTGCGGGGGAAAATGACGCCTCTTTTTTATCAAAGCCTAAGTATACGACTGCTCGCTATGATGAAGCTATGCGTAAATCGAAAGCAGGGGTTGTTTTTATTTCGGACGATAGTGCGTATGATGAAAATCGCAATGTTCTAATTGTAGAAGATCCTTCTCGTGCCTTTCAAAAAACGGTTGAAGCCTTTTTTGAAGAAAGTAAAGGTCAATCCGGCTTTTTTGGAATCCACTCCACGGCAGTTGTACATGAAACGGCAGTTATTGGAGACAACGTAACGATTGGACCTCATGCTGTAATTGACCATGGAGCTCAAATTGGTGATAATACGGCTATAGGGGCGGGGTGCTATATTGGCCCACATTCTTTTATCGGAGATGATTGTTTCTTTTATCCAAACGTGACAGTTCGGGAAAGATGTCAAATTGGAAACCGCGTGATTTTGCAGCCAGGAGCGGTTATTGGTGCATGCGGTTTTGGCTATACGACCGATGCCAGAGGCCAACATACCAAGCTTAATCAAATTGGAATTGTGGTGATTGAAGATGATGTGGAAATTGGATCGAATGTCACAATTGATCGAGCACGATTTAAGGAAACGCGCGTGGGAAAAGGATCCAAAATTAACAATGCAGTCCAAATTGCCCATGGTGTCACAATTGGAGCACATTGTTTAGTTGTCGCTCAAACAGGAATTGCGGGTTCGACAAAGATTGGGAATCATGTTGTCATTGGAGGACAAGCGGCTATTGGAGGACACTTAGAGATTGTTTCAGGCGTGATTATCGCCGCTAAATCAGGTGTGACTAAATCCTTGATGAAGCCCGGAAAATATGGGGGATTTCCAGCTCTTTCACTGTCCGAGCATAACCGCCAATCTGTCCAAGCCCGTAATATTGGCAAGTATTTGGAGCGCATTGAAAAGCTTGAAAAAAAACTAGAAGAGCTTGAGAGAAATCATTCCAATAGTTAATTTTATAGATGAATGTCTCCATAGGCACGGATTTGTAAACCTAAAAGGAGGATTTGGTTCACGTGGAATCATGAACCAAATCGAATCGTCAACTACGTTACAAAAACTTCTCTCTATTCAGATCAAGTTTTTATGAAAGATAGGGCTTAAAACTCAAGCCCAGCAGAAAAATTGAATCCATCAAAGCAAAGATCACCATAACCGCCAATTCGGTTGTAATCAAAATAACGGTGGTGCTCTAAGCCTAGCTGTAAAATTAATCGAGTATTTCTGCAAAAACATGTTTGCCAGCGAATGCCCAATGCAGCATCAGCAACCGCTAGATTAGCATCGAGACGTTTTTTTACCCTGCAAAGGTTAACCGTATCTACAGTCTCATCAGCTTCTCTAAGTCTTACATCAATGTTTCCATATAACCAAGCTATAGAGGCGCTTGTATATAAGCTAAAACCACATCCGATGTTCCAGTCTGCTCCAAGACCTATTAAAGGACCTACTCCCCAGAAATTTTCTTTATTCTTTGTTTTGGCCTCAAGCAGGTCATTTGTTACAGAAGAACTTGCTGAATTGGAAGTCCCATGTATGCGTAGCTTTTGATCGATCCATGCTCCACGCAATCCCCCAAAAGGTCTCAGAGCAAAACATGCACCGAAATCTGATTCATAGCCAGCTACAACATCTACAGCATCAAAATTGAGATTCCATCGAATTTTATTTCCATGATTTCTCGGGCCATGCGAACGAGAATGAAAATACGTCCAAGATGCTGCTATATCTAAGTCGCTGCAAGGCAGTTCATAACCGGCAGCGATTCGAAAACCTGGATTCCAATCAAAGTGAGGGTCTCGACCCCTTCCTTTGAATCTAGAAACCACTTTTCCGTCCGATGTCACAATGTCGGAAACTTGTCCAGGAACGCAAGCATCAAGCCCACTTTCGAAAGCTCTCCAATATAATAGATCAGCACTGATGAACCCGAGGCCACAACTAATAGGTTCGCAGCAAAAGTCGTTCTCATTTTCTCCACAGGTCAGCGAATTATCATAATCTTCGTTGGCATAACCCAATGAAGTAATCGACAAGAGAGTTACTGCTACATATATCTTTCTCATGAAGTATGTCATACGATATTTCCTACTTTAATGACTATTTGATTCGTGTAATAACTAGATGTGCAGAAACTGGCTCTGTTCCACCTGCCAAAGGAGTTATAGTTAATGCTGTACTTTCTGAAGCAGGATTACGTACAGTGAGTATGGAATTAATAACAGTTGTTTCCAGAAGAGCCATTCCTACTATTTGGGAAGTACCTGTTGCACGCCCCACAACTGTATAAGGCAGCTCAAGAGCTCCGGCTCCCGAATTAAGGGTTAGGACCAGCTGGCCAGCTTCAGCTACACTCACTTGAAATAAGACTTGGTAAAAACCAATTTCTGCCAAATTAAACGTATCAGCACCAATACGCGCAATTAAACCTGTGCCGCTCGAAGGTCCATCATTTGGAAAATCAACATCTCCTCCAGCCGCAACGGTCGCAGCGTTATCTGGGGGCATCAATGCATAAAAATCTGCAAAGTCTAGTACACCTCCTGCTGCACCGGTAGCTCCTGTTGCTCCTGCAGCGCCAGTAGCTCCCGTAGCACCTGCAGGCCCACTAGGGCCCGTAGGTCCTTGAGGACCTACAATTCCTATTCCACCCTCATTCACAATCTGTTGTAATAGTTGCACAAGTTGTGGTTGCAGTTGTGGTAGGAGTAATATCTCATTATTTAGAATCGTATGTATGGATTGCAACAATTCGGCTGCAGAAGGTTTTTGACGGCAGCTATTGCATCCAACACAACTTTTATTGTTGGGTGTGAGATCTGTAGTACTAGCAATCACTTTATTTTCTTCGATTGCAGATAAAGGGATAGCAAATGTCAGCGCTAAGATGAGTATGCGTAAAATCATGAATTTCCTCTTCATATCTTAATAATTTTTCAAATCGATTGAATCATACATATTATTTTTTTTACAAAAAAAATAATGGATAAGCATCTATTTGGCTGAGATTATTGAATGTCTTTTTTTTAAAATACTTATTGTTAGCATCTAATATGGTAGCGTATCCTTTTGAATTTTTTCTTTTAATAGAAATATAAAACCATTATTGAAGCCATTTTACTGAATTTGCACGGATATTCTTCTGTCTAGTTTTTTGTAGCAAAAAATAAATGGGAAAAGGGATTTTAGGCTGTTTCTTGATGGATTACAAAACTGATGAGATTTATATGATCAACAGAAAATGTAAAAAAGTCTCATTTGAAATTGAAGAAAGAATGATCACAAAAATCTAGGTGTTGAAAAGGCTAAGTTGTGAGAGTTTTTCATTCTAATAGTAAAGATTTTATGCTCATTTTTATTAACAAGCATGTAAGATTAATAAGTACTAGCTTGGAAGAGCTAGAGAACAATCAATCAGATAATTAAGTTTGTTCAGGTGGATTTTCCGTGGGCACATATTCTTGAATAACAGGAAAATCTTGAAGGTCTTTTGAAAATGCGGCTCTTAAATAGAGGCGCACCCATCGAAAAATATCATGTCGTTTTGTATTTCTGCGCATTTTTTTCATTCTTTTTTTTCGTTCTTCTTTAGGAAGTTGCAAGGCATCAAAAATCGCTTTTGATAGTCCTTCAATGTCATAAGGGTTAACTAAAAAGGCTTCATGTTGAAATTGAGCAGCTGCCCCGGCAAATTCACTCAAAATCAAAACGCCGTTTTCTTCCACATTTGAAGCTACAAATTCTTTTGAGACAAGATTCATTCCATCTCTAACTGGTGTTACTAGGACTATTTCGGAAGTGCGATAAAAAGCAAGCAGTTCTTGTTGTGTGAGAGGGCGAAATAGATATTCAATCGGTACCCAACCTGCTTGGGTAAATTGGCTATTAATTTCTCCGACTAAACGATCTACTTCGTTTTTTAGATTCTGATACTTAGGAATATCTGTTCGGCTAGGAATGACGACTTGAATAAAGGTAATTTTTGCATGAAGTTCTGGATGATGTTTAAGCAAATCTCGAATCGCTTCCAATCGATAGGGAATGCCTTTTGTGATATCCAAGCGGTCCAATGAAAAAATAATCTTTTGCCCACTCAACTTTTCGTGGCTGATCTTTGCGTGATTGGCAATTTCTTTTTTAGCTGCGGATTTTGAAAATGCATTAAAGTCAATACTGATAGGAAAGGAGCCAATTCGAATCTCTCGCTCTCCGAGCTCGCAAAAATGTAAGCCACGTGAACTTGTAAGATTGATATCTGGAAGAAGCTTTCGCAAGCAGTGGACAAAGTTTTTTTGATCTTGCATGGTTTGGAATCCGATCAAGTCATATTCCAATAATGCACGTAGAATCTGGAAGCGCCAAGGGAGTTTCAAAAAGATATCTGGGGCAGGAAAGGGGATGTGTAAAAAAAAGGCCAGCTTGGATGTAATATTTAATTTACGAAGCTCTCCACCTAAAAGAATCAAATGGTAATCATGCACCCAAGTAAAGTCATTTTTCTTATGTTTCTTTTGAACTGCAAGTGCAAATTTGTGTGTGACCTCTTGAGCTTTTGTCCAATATTTTGGATCAAAGCGGCAATCCGACTGTAAATCATGGAAGAGAGGCCAAATCACTTCATTTGCAAAGCCGTTGTAGTATAAATCAACATCTTCTTTTGTCAGAAAAACGGGGGAAAAGGAAAAGCCGACCTCTTTCTGGGATTTATTCATTTCTTGGATCACTTCTTGTTCGTCACCTTCAACAAATCCAGGCCAACCCACCCAAATCCCTCCCCGATTTTTTAATACAGGGGCTAGAGCAGTGACAAGTCCTCCAGAACCAGGGCTTGATTTTAGTTTTCCATCTTCCCGTGAAAAAACGACCGGTAAACGATTGGAAACGATCATTAAGCGACTACTCACAAGATTATCATACATATTAAACCTATGCCATTGATTTGCAACGATCAAAAAAAGTAAGTAATTCTTCCGGTGGAACTAGGTGAACATCGGCTAAAGTAGGACGAAATTCTTTTCTAACAAGAACTTTGAGCCCTCTTTCTCCTAGGACCTTAAATGCATCCTCATCCGTTTGATCATCACCCATGTAAACAACAGGTACGTCTGATGGTGTATTTTGCAGGAGTTCTTTGACAACGTCTCCTTTGTTTCGATCCCTAGGTTTGAGTTCTAAACCCCCATCAAATTGATAAATATGCAGAGGATAAGCTTGCGTGATCTTTTCCCAATCAGGAAGGATGACCTGTTTTATTTTTTCCCTAGCCTTTTCATCAATCCCTCGCCAGTGAAATGCAATACCAAAGGGTTTGATTTCGCAACGCTGAGAAGGACAGTACAGCAAACAAGCTTCTAAAGCTTTTTGCAAGCCTTCCTGGATACTTGGGTCAATAGGTTCACATTTTCTTTGTCCACTTTGGTTGAGATGTTCAAGCCCATGAGATCCCCAAAGTTCGAGTCTGGGATCAATCGACTTTAAGAATCTCTCTAAATCTTCCAAACTACGTCCACTTATGATCACCATGCGATAATTTTTGTAGTCACTTAAATCTTGCAGTCGCTCTTTAACACCTTCATAGGGAAATGCTTGAGACCTATCAGCCAAAAGTGGAGCTAAAGTGCCATCGTAATCTAAAAGAAAAAGACACTTTTTTTTTGCAGATAATTCTGAAAAAAAACGTTCAAGTACATTCATGATGTTCTCATTTTAGATAAATCGATTCTTCCATCATGAGGATGCAACAAGGAAATAATGACACTCAGATAATCACGTAGATGTCTTGTAATCAAAAAATGATTCCGTACAAATTGATGACCATTCTTTCCAAATTCATGAATCATAGCAGGATTTTGAAGGAGAAAACGAGTGCGAAGCGCAGCTCCCTCCGGAGTATTTACAAGAAATCCGTTGTAATTATTTACAACTTGTAAGCGAATGCCCCCGGTATTTCCCCCAATGACAGGTTTACTTTTCCATAGGGCTTCTGTGACAGTCAGTCCAAATCCTTCTCTGATTGACTTTTGCATAATGAGTGTAGAAGCTCGTTGTAAGGCATTAATCGTGCGATGTGAATCTGAGGGCAAAAAAAGGATATGGATATCTGGATCTTTTGCAGCTTCTTTCTTTACAGCCTCTAAAACAGCTTCTCCTTCAGGATCATCTGGAGCTCCACCCCCTGCTAGTAGAAGTTGAATATTGTGCTTAAACCTTTTGGCCAACCGAAAAGAACTTATGACTCCAAGAGGATCCTTAAACTGATCAAATCGTGAAACTTGCAAGATAATGGGACGATTTGGGTCTATATTAAATCGGGAATAAATTTGGGAGATTTCTTCCTCTGGCAGATCTGCATTTTTATCGCTCAATGGATCGATGCTAGGAGGAATTAGGTAGATAGGATGTGGAAGAGGCTGTGCAAAATCTTTTAATGAAAATATGCTTGCATCATAATGACGAACATAATTACGCAAAAATTTCCAAATTATTCGATGAGGGGAGGACAAGTCAATATGACAACGCCAGATCCATTTATTTTTACGCTTAGGAAAGGCGTTAATGAGGGCAGCAGGCTGTGGATCATGGATAAAAATAACGTCGGCTTCTTCAACTCGTTGCATTAAATGAGCTGCATTTTCTTCATTCACACTTTGATAAGCCTTTAATAATTCAGGTTTTACAATTAAGTGTTTGTCTCCTTGTAATCCATTGTGAAATAATTTAGTGCATTGGAAAAATTCTGAAGTACCCTGCATGACCTCCCAATTTGTTTCAATGCCAAGCGCATTTGTTAGTTGAACCATCATTTCAAGGATCTCCGCAACACCTCCTCCATAGCGTGTGGAATTAATGTGCAGAATTTTTATGTGTTTTAAAAGATCAGCTATTTGTTGTAATTCGTTAATAATTTCTGATCCAACAACAGCTTCATACTTTTCTAGAATTTGGGAGGTCATTTTTTATCCCCTTGCTGATGTGTTTTAAAGTACTCTTGAACGGCACTCAGCAGCTCATTATTTAAGTCGGAAAGAGATAAAAAATAGGGATCGATTGCTTCGATTTTTTCAATGAGGGGTAAAAAATCATCGCCAAACTGACGTAACCAAGTGCTAAAATCGTCGCTGCGAGACTCTGTGCGTGAACGCGCATCGATAAAATGATAAAAGATATTGTTTGGGGACAAATTTTGAATCATCTGCGGAAGATCGAATGGAGTATCAATCCGGTAAGGGGTTTCAAAAACGATTAAGGATGAACGGATAAAATGAAAGGGATCGCCGCGCTGTACCCAGGCAACGGGAGGAATTTCTTCTAAGCGCTGTTCAATAATATCAATGAGATCAGCACGAAGATCTTCTAAATTCTCGTAGTCTGTGGGATCTAATATACTAAGTCGCTCAGCTAAGTATTCGTCATGTAAACTTAGATGTGACCATAGCGAAAAGTCATTGGGATATTCAGGATGTGTAAATTGGGAAAAAAGTCTGCGGCTCCAAAAATGGTAATAAATACTATCATGACTAATAGTTAATAACTTATCGCGCAATTCTGAAAGAGAATTCGCTTTGTCACCCGTAGCAATCGTTGCGATTGCACAGTTTTTAATAAAAAAAGGGTTATTGAAATTCATTGAACGCCTCTAATCATAGTCATAGTTTTTATCTACTATTTATAGATTTAATTTTCAATTTATCTGTTTAATTATTTTTTTATTTATAAATAGCTAGTTGAAATTTACTTGCTTTCAAGCATTACAAAATGTATATGTTTCATTTCAATAAATTAAACCCTAAGAGATTACGATGCTTATCGGACCTAATAATAGAATAGAAGATTTAAGTATTTTTACAGAAACACATAGCCAACGTAAAATTACAAGCATATGTATGAGTGGAGTAGCTTTTTTTACTGGTATTTCTATTGCAGCGACCGGAGCTATTTTAGATGATCAAAATCTTAAGATAACAGGATGCGCGCTTGCAATTTTAGGGATTGCTTGTTTTACAGTCATACAGACAAATTGTTGGACAGAACGTCCAGTTTCTGTCATCCATTTAGAAGAAATTTAATCAAATATATTAGGGGTTAGTATGACAGCTCTTCAACCTGTGCTTGAGGGACATTACACACATCATTATGTCGAAGAAAAAGGAAACATGAAATGTGGGATTGCATCCGTTACCCTTCTATTAGCGGGTGGATTAACTAGTCTTCACGTTGGAATTCAAAGTGATAACGATGATTTTATTTCCGCAGGAATTATGATAATTGGCCTTGGAATTTTATCATTAGTCGCATGCACTGCATATGTCTATTCTAAAATTCCCAGAGCAGAGCCCATCAATATGAAAATAAATGGCCCTCATCAAACAGTTTCAGCTGTTTATTCAAAATTTGCTAATCAAGTTTAGTCTTTGGGCAGGTATTGCACCTGCCTTCGTATAATCAATAGAATTCACTTTTATTCAGACAAATAAGATTATGCAAATAACTGCCCTTGATCGATCAGATTCAATCTTTTTCCTTAGTAGAAAGCTTAGTTCTAGAAGAAGGTATCATTTGCTATAGCCGGATGTACAGTATGCTCATAGGGATACTTGTCACAATCATAGGGAATACATATGAAGAAAAAGATTTAGAGATAATCGGAATTGTCCTTGCTATATTAAGTGGCTTTAGTTTTTTCATTCAACATCTAATCTTGCGATCCATCAGTTTTGGGATAATCGACAGTTATCAAATCAATAAATCGCATCAAGGCCTACACTTGCTTGATAGTCCGAAAAATGAGAACCTTTTTCTCCAGATAATTGTCCATAAATTTGCATGAAGGGGAGTAACCATTTCCCTGCCTGTAGAAAACCTTCCACAGAATTACGGCAGAGTTTTGTCCCTTGACTCCTAAAAGAACCCCCAAAATTTTTGAAATGCAAGCGGATATCATTTTTTGAATGGGTGAGGGTATGGCGCCAATCCACACTCGTTTCAATTTCTATCCCATAAAAATTTCCGGCCGAATGAAATCCTAAAAGGGAGTCCAAAGCATAAAAGTCTTTGTTGTGAATTTTTAAATTCAAGACTTGTCCATGGCGTTCAGATACTTGTGTTTGCCAGAAATTGCTCGAATCTAATCCCAGAAAAGGTTGGCAGGCGAATTGACTGAAGCAGAATGTTTTGCCTAATTCAAAGTAGGCTGTTCCATTTGAAAGGAACGGTTTTGATCTTGGGCGCAAGCGTTTATTTCCTACATAAGCAAGTCGTTTTACTTGACAGTGGCCACCCCCGCCGATCAAATCAATAGAGGTGTAAAATAAAGGATTTTGGTAGATGGCGAACAAGATTCCTTTAGTGAGATGATACTTAGCATCTCCTCCTAGATTGAAATTCAAGCGAGTGAATTCATAATCTATTGACAACCCGATGGTTATGTTAGAGTTAAAACATTTAAAGGCACCCAGATTAATATTCCAGGCACTAGACTTTAGGCCTAGCGCACGACGAGAATTAGAAACAAATGCTCGGCCAGCACCAAACTGTGCCCAAAAGTTGAGAGGAGATGCACAGTCACAGCAACCAGGTAAAAGCAAGTTTAAAGCATTTAGACGTCGGATTAAACGGTGATTAGAAAACTGACAGGATTGTATCAAACTCACATATTGAGCTCCGCTGAATTGAGCTAGGCTGCTTTGAAGTTGAATTGTGGGTAATGCCGCTAAACTATTAATTAAAATTTGTTTTGAGAGATCAGGTTGAGTAATTTGATCAATTTGATTCGCCACATTGCCTTGGTTTTGGTTAGCTGTAAAGTTGCTAAAATCTGTTGTCAAAGTCAAAAAGACGTTTGTGGCGTCATATTCTAAAGAAGGTAAAAAATAAGGGTTATCCACACTGCTGCTGGAAAATGTGCCAGTCCTACCCTCATTTCCATGCACAATGAGGTAAGGCGTGCCCACACGATACAGTCCATCTGGAGAATGAATTTGTAAGGTACCATTGATGTTAGCCATGCCTTGTGCATGCACTAAGTTACTTTGTCCAGTTCCATCAACAGAAGCTTCAAGTATGCTTCCTGCGTTTTGTGTGTAGTTTCCTCCCACATTAAAAGTCCCAATCGCTTGATTTCCTGGAGCAAAAGTTGCACCACTGAAAATGTTTAAATCCCCGTCAACAGATCCTGAGCCGTTTAAAGTTCCGCCCAGAATATTGGTGCTACCAGTAAAAGAATTGCTTCCGTTGAGAGTTAATGTTCCCGATCCATTTTTGATGAGGCTGCCTCCGATTCCATTGATGATTCCATCAATGACAGAATTCGCATTATTCGCGCCTAAGACTAGTTGAAAAG
>NZ_JBFWIR010000024.1:0-41992 GCF_050255895.1 Parachlamydia sp. | reverse complement strand
CGCAAAAGCGATGGCGAAAATTAAAAGGTCATGAGTTGATTAACAAACTGATTTTGGGTGTGCAGTTTAAAGATGGGGAAGAAGTCTTTAACATGAAATACACAGCTTAATTTTTAAAAAATTGGATGCGCTATTAGATGCTCAAAACACAACATTTGACAATATCTCTTGTGACATTTCTTTCTCGGTAAATTCTCCCGCTGAAGTGCATCCAATGATTTGAATTTCACCGATGATTTTAAAAAACGACTCAAAAACTTTTTTATAATCGTAATCGGGTGAGCCAAAAATGATTGCGAGATCTGGTTTTTGCGTAGGCATTTTTTTGAGTGCCTCTAGACCAAGAGTTTCACCGGCGGCATGGCTATCTTTTTCTTTAACAATACTTGTTGTGAATATTGTGCTCATGATTTCTCCTGTAATCTCCTCAACATAAGTTGCCCTTATTTTGCGAGAACTCCATATCGTTTTTTTGAAAGATTGGGTTTGAATTTTAACCGTATATTCCAATTCTGAACAGTCTATTTGCAAACCACATAAATACCTAACTTTGAGATATAATATTCTATAAATAAAAGCGATTCATACGAATTTTAATATCAGGGATAATTCTTTGATTATGCAACATTATTTTTAGAATTCGATATTAATTTATCTATATTAAGGATAAGAAAACCTAGATGATATCACCATCTAATTGTTGAGGACAAATCATCAAAGAGTGAAAAAAATGCCTTAAAAATGTATTTTGCTTGTTTTGATTAACGTATCTAACGGAAAAAGGGTGGGATTTTTCTGTTACGATGTGACTTATCAATATTAAATGACGCAAATTTTAGACGATCAAAGATATCAAATTCGGTATACGTGGCACATGGGAATTTCGATCAATAAGGTTGCTACCCATAGTGGCAATGCCTCGAAGATTGTGACCATTTTTCGTTTAACATTTCAGAAGATGGGGATTTTGCTTGGAGAGATGCTTTACGTGTTCTTGGAGACAAGTTTAATTCAGACTTTCAAGATTTCATGATTTCTACACCAATCAATTTTTTGAATAAACATAATTTTTATTCAAAAATACGCCGAATGCTTGGCATGGTGTGAAGGTATTGAAATCTTCTCCGGGTAAGTATCGGTATCTTTTTAATTCGAGTAAGCTTCTTTTATTCGGGGATGAGCATGATTACGATTGAGGCATTGTGAAATCCCCCTGCAGGTTCATCCGGATCTAACAAAATTTCTCCATAGGTTTCTACCCCAATCATGGGAGTATCAGGAAAGATATCTTTGATCATTTCTACAGCAACGGAAAAACGTTCTTTTAATATCATGCCTCGACAAGCACAGTCAAAAACCACTATGCCAGCGATCTTTTCATTTTTGGCTCGTGTCAGGGCTTCTTTAGCAGCTTCTAGTGCTGATGTAATTTGATCAGAGGGGCGAGCACTCATGATTTTGATTAAGGAATTTTTTTCAATGGTACAAATAAAGTTTAAAGAACCATCCGGATTACATGAAATCGGAAAGCGGATTTTGTAAGAATCGCCTGTAATCACTCCTGCCTCGTGTTTCAGTAATAGTTTAGATAAAAACTCTGAATCGTGATTAATGAGATGTTGCCAATCCTGCTCTTGAACTTCATCCTGTAAGTATTCTTTCCATACATCTAATGCGATCTTTCCTTCGATTTCATAAAGAATATTGTCTTTAGCTTTCGTCACGCAAAGAGCGGGAGAAATCGGGTGGTGACCATGCTTTACGCTACAAATAATTGGTTTTTTGGAAGCAATGAGACATGTGCTCACGGCATCGGAGAGGGCTAACCCTGAACCAAACACACGTGTTTTTTTAAAGCGGAGATTGTCTCCGGCGGCTCCTCCAAATAATTTGACCTGACCACCTAACATTTGAGAAGTCGCTTGCACGGCTTCTTCGCCTTTTCCTGTTAATCCATCGACGAATAGCATAGCAGATTGTAATGGGAAGTTGGGAACAGATTTTGGGAAGTTTGTTAGAGCAACATCGATGGCCTCATTTTGCTTGTTTTGCAGTCCAATACCGATCCCAGTATAAAAGTGATGCGTGTCCGACGTGATAAATGCACACGCAATCCCTCCTTGAGAGACTTCTTTCTCGGTAAATTCTCCTGCTGAAGTGCATCCAATGATTTGAATTTCACCGATGACCTTAAAAAGTGATTCAAAAACTTTTTTATAGTCGTAATCGGGTGAACCAAAAATGATTGCGAGATCTGGTTTTTGCGAAGGCATTTTTTTGAGAGCCTCTAGACCGAGAGCTTCACCGGCGGCATGGCTATCTTTTTCTTTAACAATGCTTGTTGTGAATACTGTGCTCATGATTTCTCCTGTAATCGTCTCAACATAAGTTGCCCTTATTTTGTGAGAACGCTATACCAATTTTTTTGAAAGATTGCGTTTAAAATTTAACTGCATACTCCAATTCTGAACATCCTATTTGCAAGCCCCATAAATCCAGCGAAGAGATTAAATTTAGTAAAGCTTATATCAAACGTAGAGATATAATATTCTATAAATAAGGCGTTTCATACGAATTTTAGCCTTTGTTTTTAATATCTGGCGGTAATTCCTTGAGTTTGCAACATTATTTTTAGGATTCGACATTAATTTATCCATATTAAAAGGATAAGGAAGAAAACCCATATGATAGATTAAGTGGTGAGCGTTAATGCAAGTGGATTGGAGGAAGGGGTTTTCATTATTTTTTAAAGATTTTATTTTTCTCCTAGTCGTTGATGGCAAATCTTCAAGAGTTGCCCTAAAATGGTGTTTATGGTCTTTTTTATGATGAGTTGTCGATTGCCTTTAGCTAAAAACTCCCATACAAAAGGGGGACGTCCGCGCTGAGCAATAGCCGCCCAAATTGTACCAACGGGTTTTTCGGTTGTTCCCCCATCCGGTCCTGCAATACCGGAAACAGCAAGGCTATAATCGCTATTTGCCAGTGTGAGCATATTTTCAGCCATTTGTGAAACGACGCGGGCGCTGACAGCCCCATCTTCCTCAATACTCTTTGGTGTGACCCCTAAAATGTGGATTTTTTGAGTGTTTGAATAGGGGACAATACCTCCTAGAAAATATTCTGAGGATCCTGGAAAATAGGTTAAAGCGCTAGCCAATTGGCCACCTGTGCACGATTCCGCACAGCTCAAAGTCCAGTTATGTTGGCAGAATAAATTATGTATGGCTTCTTCAATTGTATTAGAGGGGGTGTCAAAAAAATGCCCGGAAAATGTATTTTTGATTGTTTGGATTAATGTATCTAATAGAAGAAGGGTTGGATCTTTCTGTTCTGATTTTTTAGTCACTTGTACGGTCAGCACACCTTGACTCGAATAAATGCCAAATTCTACTTCAGGGTAATTAGATTGTAATTGTTTTAAAAACACGTCGACAGTAGATTCTGTGAGTCCAAAAAAGTTACATTTGCGTGTGAATGTTTTGACACCATCTAAAAAATGGCTTTTTAAATAATCCAGCACCTGACCGAGCATTACTTTCATTTCTTCGGGAATCCCAGGAAGTAAAATGACAGTTGTTTGATTTTTCTGAACAATAAATCCTGGTGCCGTTCCGATGGTATTTTTCAAAATGATAGCGGGATGCAAAACAGTTGCTTGATCTTTAAGACTCATGAGATTGGCCCCATAACGTTGGGCAAGTTCTGCTGCAATCTCTTCGTCAAAACGAAAGGAGCATCCTAATAATTGAGCAACAATTTGACGTGTATTATCATCACAGGTTGGACCGAGGCCTCCTGTTACAATAACTAAAGATGCCCGAGCAACGATTTCCGTCAAAATAGCCTTTAAACGTTCTCCAGCATCAGGCGCGACGATTTGTCTGGAAACTTCAAGATTGATATCCATTAAGTGTTTAGCAATGTAGGCCGCATTTGTATTAACAGTATGTCCTGTTAAAATTTCCGTGCCAATTGCTAGAATTTCAATGTTTTCTTTCTTATCCATGGTCACACCTTTTTTGGTGAAATCGACTTATACGGATTGAAGGATTAAATTGCTATTTTATTTATAAAAAACTGAATATTTCGATTTTTCTAATAACAGATCATCTTTACGTTTACAGTCATCCTCTGGAAGGGATTTATTTGGAACTAAGAAAAATGCTTTCAAATTGAGGCATGATTCAGACATTTTTGCGCCACAATTAACTAAAAGTAAATATGTTGAAATTAGTTTGTAAAGACTTCTTCAAACAATCTAGTCCTAAAAAATCATAGTTTCGTTGTATTTTTTTGCTCCCATTGTGATAAGATCCAATTCTTAATCGAATCCCTTGCAAAATCGGGGAAAGATTGTGAGAATGCTTCTCTATAATTGTATGTATGGGAACTAACTCAACCAAGATGATTCAATTCTTTTAGAGGTTTTATGAAGACAAAACTCCTGATTTCAATCCAGTTGATTTTAGCTGTTATTTTTTGCTTTGGATGTATGCGAACGAAAGATGATGTGTGGGATGACACTAAATCTGCCGGACGCCATGTGCAAAGAGGCTTTCGCTCTTTAGCAGGAAAACATGGGGATTCTCGCCAGGTACGTTGCCGAGAAGAGTTTTCCGTGTATGATGAAGAATACAGTTTTTCTCCTGAAGAATGTGACTACGTTCCTCTCCAGGATTTAAATAATGACAATTTGATTGCGATGGCTGACGTATCTCGTCACCCAAAATATTCTCCAGGAGATCCCGGTAGTGCGATTCCTGGAATTGATGCTTTTTATGATCCCGCTACATATCCTGAATTAGCAGGAATTTTTGAAAGTGTGCGCTTTCCGTATAATAGCAACTTAATCAAGGGTGAAGAAAACCTACTTGCACTTCGCAAAGTTGCCAATTATTTAAAAAAGCACGATCGTGTGTATGTATTCATTGAAGGACATTGCGATGAAAGAGGGGCAGAGGCCTATAATCTAGCTCTAGGCTCTAGAAGAAGCAATGCTGTGCGTGAAATTTTGATCAAAGAGGGAGTTAATCCAGAGAATTTGTTCACCATTTCTTACGGAAAAGAACGTCCTTTGTTTCTGGATCATAATGAAGAATCGTGGGGACAAAACCGTCGCGCAGAATTTAAAATTTACCAGCGTTGAGGCTAACGATGGCTGGATCTATATTGATAAGAAAGGGAATGATTCCCTTTCTTTTTGTGTTGGTAAATCTATTTCAGCTTGAGGCCGCTAATCCTCCAAGGACTCAAAATCAACGGGTATTGCTTGAGCAAGAGATGAAGGCTTCGTTAAATATCCTTCGACATGAATTTAATAATCATGAGAAAGAAATTACCCTTTTAGAGCAAAAATGTGAAAGCTTGCAGGAAACGCTCCACGTTTTAAGTAAGCAGATGATGGATAATCAGGATAAACAAAAAGAGTTTGTGAAGTCAAACACGAGCAGTCAAGAGACACGTTTAAGCGAGCTTGAGTCAACCTCAAAAAAAATTGTGCAAGACTTAAAAAATCTGCAAACACATCTCAATGAATCCACCACGGTTATTTCAAAGCTGGATCAAAAGCTTAGCCAGCTGACTCAGGCATCTGAGCTTCAACATAAAAATATGGAAAACATGCAAATAGCCCTCGCGGCTCTTATGGATGTTTTACAACCTCCACAAGATGTGGCACAGGAGTTTAAATTGTATGAAGTCAAAGATGGAGATAGCTTAGGTAAAATTGCCCAAGTGCATAAAACAAGCATCAAGGTTTTGAAGGAACTGAATGGTTTGAGTCAAGACAAGATCCGTAAAGGACAAAAACTTAAACTTCCTTAGTGATATGTTTCAAAAAGAAAAAATATGGAATAACAACCCGATTGGGATGTTCGATTCAGGAATAGGGGGATTGACCGTAATGCGGGCTGTCATGCAGTTATTGCCCTATGAATCTGTTTTGTATTTTGGAGACACCGCGCATTTTCCTTACGGGAATAATGCCGCCGAAACCATTATTCAGTATTCGCTTGCCAATGCTCATTTCTTGATGGAGCAAGACATTAAATTGCTGGTGATTGCTTGTAATACGGCATCTGCCTTTGCTTTTTCAACTTTGCAGGATCAATTTCTCATTCCCATTATTGACGTGATTTCTCCCAGTATCGAAGCGGCAATTGCACAAACTCAAAGCGGTTCCATTGCTGTTTTGGGGACTAAAGGGACGATCCGATCAGGTGTGTATAAGCAGAAAATACTCGATCTTATGCCACAAGCACGCGTGGTTTCGCTAGCGTGTCCTTTATTGGCACCGCTGGTAGAGGAACAGTGGTTAGAGCATCCAGCAACGCGTTTAATTGTGCAGGAATACCTACAACCATTAAAAAAGAGTGACGTGGATACTCTCATTTTGGGCTGTACCCATTATCCTTTACTCAAATCTTTGATAGAAGAAGAAATGGAGGGGCAGGTTAAAATTATTGATTCCGCTTCTGCTTGCGCCCTTAAAGTTGAAGAGATATTAGGCAACCAACAATTGCAGTCTTTAAAAGAAAAAACTCCCCATTTCCGTTATTACGTTTCGGATGATCCGGAACGTTTTCAACAGGCAGGGGAGCAATTTTTACGAAGTCCAATCACGCATGTTCAAAGCCATCAAGACACTCAAATTTCAGTTTTTTCTGTTTGAAAGATCTTTTCTCGATTATTGACTAAAAATTCAACATAACCCAAATTTACAGTTTTTTGAGTGCCCATACTTGCAAAAAGAGCATCTGCAAGACTTTCATGAGAAAAAACATTTGTGAGAGAGGGGGTTCCTTGCAAATAGGCTGTAAAAGGATCTTTATCTCCAGGCGCTTGTTCCTTTGGCCAAGACTTCTGATAAGTCAGATCGATCATTTTTAAGTAATCTTTTAAAAAGTTTCTCTCTTCAGAGCCTAGTTTGAAAATTGCTCCTTGGATATTTTGTATAATTTCTTCTTCTGATTTTTTTTGATCAACCGCTTCAGCATGTACTGCAGGAATATTTAAATCTTTAATTTTTTGCATGGGAGGAGCTTTTTGTGACATCACTGTGTTTTTAATCATAGAGGTGGCATCATGCCAATCGCTTGGAAGATCTTGATGCCCTTCGGTCTCTTTAAAATCTGTAACCGCTTTTTCGACAGTAGTTTTACTTCCACTCACTCGAAATAATCCAAGTGGAATGGAACCTTTTTTTTCGCCTTGTTCAAGTCTATTAATCATTTGTTTAACTAGATTATGATAAGGTTCAATATTGGAAGGTAGAGATTTTTCAACCTCCTTTGTTTCTTCAACAACAGCTTTTTTTGTTCGTGTTATACGTGCTAAGGGATTATGAGATTTAACAAACTTAATAATACCTTGTATGAATGATTTGATTCCGGAACTTTTTTTCTTTGTTTCCTGAGCTTCCGGGGTTGCCATTTTTTTGATTGCTTCTGAGGAAACTTTGTTTTCATCATGGAATGCTGCATTCGTTTGCCATTTCATTTCGGTCATTTCTGTTTCAAAAGAATCTTGTTCGGTTTTTTGTTTTTTAGAGCGTTTGCCTATATGAGTAAAAAACTGAAGGAATTTACTTAGATTGCTTTGAGTGGCTTTATTTTGATTTCTTTCCTTAACGCTATCTGCATTATCGGATAAAGGACGAGTGGGAATAGATTTGCGCTCGGAAGCTGATTTATTTAAGACCTTATCAGCAGCTTGCTCAACACTTGCATCGATTTCATTTGTTTGAACAGTTTTATTTGCTGAAGCTATTTCGCCAAGATTAGCAGCTTCAACTTTATATTCGCCTGATGAACGTGGTGAATTAACTGGACTGCTCATAAATAAAACCCCCGATAATATTTTTGTATAACTCATTATAGCATTATTTTTATTTGCTATTAAAGTAATATTTAAATATTGATTGTTTTTATAATTAAAAAGATGAGTCTTAGAAAGAAAAACAAAGGACTTGATCAAGTCCTTTGTAGAAAAGTATTTATTGTTCGTCTTGTGCTAAAGTGTAGCCCGGTGAACCATCGAATGAGCACAGATGTTCCGTTTTGACAAAATCGATTTGTGCATCTGCAAATTTTTGCAAGAGGCGAGCAATTTGATGATGGGAAAGATTGGAACCTTTTTTTGACGCGATATAGCGGCAACGCCAGCTGTCAGAGCAAGCTGTCTCTGGCATTTTAACCGGCCAAACGCGTACGCCTCGATTGCTGATCATTGATAGCTTAAAGTCTGGATCTTGAACTTTAGTGAGTTTTTTCTCTAACTCTTCTACCTCTTGATTAGAATCGACAAAGATGTCAATTCCTTGCGTTGTCTTGTGGATGCCGGTTTGTTTAGATTCATGTTTTTGTGTGAGAATTGCATTAAATTCTCCATAGCTTGCTTCTTTAAGAATTTTAGGCTTTTGGCCAATTCTTTGAGCTACCGCTTCTGCAAATTCTTTAGTTCCAACGAGTTGCTTACTGATGTTTTCTTTGTAAATGTCATAGGTATGGATCCCTTGTTCGAGAGTAGTTAACCACGCATTGTGCACAAGAGTGGCAAAGTCAGGTAAACCTACATGCACAAGCATTAAAATTGCTCCCATTAGTAAACCTGATGGATTGGCCATGTTTTTTCCTGCGCGGCGTGGTGCAGACCCATGAATGGCTTCAAACATGGCCGCATGCTCGCCAATATTGGCAGAACCCGCAAGACCGACAGAGCCAGCGATTTGTGCCGCAACATCAGATAAAATGTCTCCATATAAATTTGGCATGACGATTACGTCAAATGCTTCAGGGGTATCGGCCATTTTAGCTGCACCAATATCAATAATCCAATGTTCATTTTCAATAGAAGGGTATTCTTGTGCAATTTCTTCGAAAACTTTGTGAAATAGACCATCGGTGAGTTTTAAGATGTTATCTTTAGTAAAGCATGTCACTTTTTTCCGCTTATTTGCCAGGGCATATTCGAATGCATACCGAATGATTTTTTCGCAACCTGGCCGCGTGATAATTTTTAATGCATGGTATGTATCGAGTGTTTGACGATATTCAATCCCTGTATAAAGATCCTCTTCGTTTTCTCGCACGATCACCACATCCATTTTGGGATGTTTGGTTTGGACAAAGGGGGAGTAAGAAACGCAAGGACGGACGTTGGCATAAAGCCCAAGTGATGTTCGTACTGTGACATTTAAGCTTTTAAATCCCCCCCCCTGCGGAGTCGTAATAGGAGCTTTAAGGAATGCTTTTGTTTTGCGAATAATATCCCAGGTTTCTGGGCTGATTCCTGTTTTTTCCCCTTTTTGATAAACTTTTTCCCCTATTTCCACTGTTGTGATATCTAGAGGCGCTTTGGCTGCTGAAAGAATGTGCAAGACAGCTTGCATGATTTCAGGTCCAATGCCGTCACCTTCGGCAACTGTAATCGGAATTAGTTTTTGTCCCATTTTCACTCCTATTTTAATCCCTTTACGGGAATCGTCCTTTCCCAAGAAAAACAATCTTGAGCCTAATACTTTTTTAATTTAATATCCAATGTCTACTGAAGAAAGAAAAATTCTCCACAAAGTTTTTCTCTGTCTATTTTTAAAATTTTAATATCCCATCTAAGGAAATCCATGCTGAAAGATCTCTTTGCACATGCAAAAAATTACCTCGATTATTTTTTCAGCCACCTAGACATGCAAAAGTCTGAGAAAGTTCTTGAAATTTGTCAGAATTGCAAGGGAGTTTTAATTTTTACGGGAGTAGGGAAAAGCGGTTATGTGGCCAAAAAAGTGGCGGCGACCATGACTTCTACAGGAACTCGCGCACTTTTTCTTTCGCCAACCGATGCTTTGCACGGAGATATTGGAATTGTCACCTCTGACGATGTTTTTTTAATTCTAAGCAAAAGTGGAGAAACCGATGAATTGTTGAATTTAATGCCATGCTTGCGGAATAAAGGTGCCACAATTATCGGGATTGTTTCCAATGCAAAAAGTCGTTTGGCAAAAGCTTGCGATATTTTTATTGAGTTACCGCTTCAAAAAGAGCTATGTCCTTTTGATTTGGTTCCGACAACTTCTACAACTATCCAAATGATTTTTGGGGATGTTTTGGCGGTGGAGCTCATGACGCATAAGAATTTTAGCAAAGATCAATACGGATTAAATCATCCGGCTGGGACAATAGGGAAGCGTGTCAATGTCAAAGTCAAAGACCTCATGTTAACGGGATCGGCCATTCCCATTTGCTATCCAGAAAACAAATTGGTCGACATTTTGGTTGAATTGTCTAATAAAAAATGTGGATGTGTTTTAATTGTAGATAATCAATTTATTTTGAAAGGAATTTTCACGGACGGAGATTTGCGACGTGCCCTCCAAAAAAATGGTGTACAGGTTTTGGAAACCCCTATCGGTCAAATTATGTCGCAAAAACCGCAGTTGATTACCCCTGATGTTTTAGCCTTCGAAGCTATGCGTCAAATGGAATCCGATCAGAAACATCCCATTACCGTGCTACCTGTTGTGGATGATAATCACAAGGTCGTAGGGCTGATTAAAATGCACGATCTTGTCCAATCAGGCATTTAACTCCTTTTTTTTATTTCCTTCCTGCGTTAAAAACAAGAGGGACCGCTTGAATAAAAAAGGGCGCTAACGTAAAATTTATCCTTAATAATATAGGAGAATTTTTTCATAAAATTCTCAATTACAATGGGAAGAGATATGTTCGGAATCCTCAAGAAAATTTTCGGCACAGCACAAGATCGTCTTGTGAGAAAATACTTTAAAAGTGTGGCATTAGTTAACGAATGGGATGCGAAATTTACTTCGCTTAGCGATGAGGCCCTGCGTGCTAAGACAAATGAATTTAAGCAACGGTTAGCTAACGGGGAAACTTTAGAACAGATCCTCCCAGAAGCTTATGCAGTCGTGAAAAATACATGCAGACGCCTTTGCGGAACAGAAGTTCACGTTTCAGGCTATGATCAGAAATGGGATATGGTCCCTTATGATGTGCAAATTGTAGGTGCGATAGCTCTCCATCATGGATGCATTGCAGAGATGATGACCGGGGAAGGAAAAACCTTAACCGCTTCGATGCCGCTTTATTTAAACGCTTTAACAGGCGAATCCGTGCACTTGGTCACCGTTAACGATTATTTGGCTAAACGGGACTGTGAATGGATTGGAACAATATTCCGCTGGTTGGGACTAACAACAGCTTCCATTACCAATGATACCTCGACAGAGGAAAGAAAGAAACTTTATGAAGCGGATATTGTTTATGGCACAGCTTCCGAATTTGGTTTCGACTATCTGCGCGATAACTCAATGGCTTCTCGGAAAGAAGAGCAAGTACAACGTGGGTATTATTTTGCGATTATCGACGAAGTCGACTCCATTTTAATCGATGAAGCGCGTACACCTTTGATTATTTCCGGTCCAGTGCCTGTGAGTCGCCAAATGTACGATGAGTTGAAAACAGGAGCCGCTGATTTAGTCCGAATGCAAAGAGATTTGTGCAATCGTCTGGCAAGTGAAGCGCGCAAGAGTTTAGAAAGTTTAGTTGATGCGGAAGGCAAAATCCGCGATAAGCGCGATAAAAAAGAGGAAGAAATCTACCAGGAAGCGCTCAGAAAATTTTGGTTAGTCGGGAAAGGAACCCCGCATAACAAAATTTTAAAACGTGTGAAAGAGGACCCCGATCTGCGCGCAGCGATTGATAAATGGGATCTTTATTACTATGGGGACACCAACAAAGAAGAAAAGGCCCGCGCGCTTTCTGAGCTTTTCATGGTTGTCGATGAAAAAAGTAGTGAATACGAATTAACAGACAAGGGGATTGCTGCATGGCAGAACGTGGCAAAAGAAGGGTCTGCAGATGATTTCGTCATGCTCGACATCAGCCACGAATATTTGCTCATCGACGAAGATCCAAATTTAGATACCAATGCTAAAATGGAACGGAAGTTGGCCGTTCAGGAAGAAGATGCGAAGCGTAAAGAACGCGCTCATAATCTCAGACAGCTTTTGAGAGCCCATCTGCTTATGGAACGAGATGTTGATTATATCGTTCAAGATGGAAAAATTGTCATTATCGATGAGCACACAGGGCGTCCACAACCTGGTCGACGTTTCTCGGATGGCTTGCACCAAGCCATTGAAGCGAAAGAGGCTGTTTCCATCCAGAAAGAAACGCAGACTTATGCGACTGTTACTCTGCAAAACTTCTTTAGGATGTATAAAAAACTTGCAGGCATGACGGGCACGGCAACGACTGAAGCGGGAGAATTCAAGCAAATCTATAAATTAGAAGTCTTGGAAATTCCGACACATAGAACATGCGTACGTAAGGATTTCAATGATGAAATCTACATGACCGAGCGTGAGAAATACAATGCGATTTTGAAAGAAGTTCGTGAAGTGCATGAGCAAGGGCGTCCGATTCTAATTGGTACAGAATCTGTGGAAGTCTCTGAAAAATTATCCAGAATTTTTAAACAAAATAAGCTTCCTCATACTGTTTTGAATGCAAAACAAAATGATAAAGAAGCGGAAATTGTCGCACATGCTGGAACGCGGGGTGCGATCACTATTGCAACAAACATGGCCGGCCGAGGAACTGATATTAAATTAGCTCCTGGTGTAGCGGAATTAGGTGGATTATACGTGATGGGCACGACACGACACCAATCTCGCCGTATTGACAGACAGTTGCGTGGTCGTTGTGCGCGTCAGGGGGATCCTGGAACATCAAAGTTCTATGTGTCGTTTGAAGATGCTTTATTGCGTCTTTTTGCCTCTCCTCGTTTGACAGGAATTTTGCAGAAATTTAGACCCCCAGAAGGAGAGCCTATTTCTGCATCTATTCTGAATAAGTCAATCGAAACGGCTCAAAAAAGAGTGGAACAGCGCAATTACACCATTCGAAAGCATACGCTTGAATATGACGATGTGATGAATAAACAACGCCAGGAAGTTTATGCCTTTAGAAATGAGATCATTCATACAGAACATCCGGAAGTGATTGCTGTAGATATTTTAAATACTGTTTGTCAGACTGCTGCTGATAAGTATTTCAAAAATCATTCAGAAGAAGGTGCTTGGGATCCTGAAGGCTATCGTCAATGGCTCATTCAGCATTTTCCTGTGAGTTTTGAGGAGGGTTATTTCGATAATGACCATCTCGAGATTGAAGATTTAGAAAAAATGGCTTCTGAAAAAGTGATTGCAGCTTTTGAAGAAAAGTTAAAACGAGAAAATCAAAAGGTTGTCTCTGCAGAAAATTCTTCATTGAGTCCTGCAAAGCCTGCTCATGAAGCGATTCGCAATATGATGATTCGAAAAAATGACCGGCTATGGCAAGAGCATTTGCTAACAATGGACCATTTGCGTTCTGAAGTTGGCTTAAGAGCAGTTGGACAACGAGATCCTTTGATGGAATTTAAACAAGAGGCATTCACTAGTTTTGATGAATTTGGACAAAATCTGCGTAGTGAAGTGGCGCATGACTTATTCCGCTTTGAGATCATTACAAGACAAGTCTCGATTCAAGATTTACTAGCTGGGCTTCAGCTTGAAACAAACCGTTCTCTTTTTGCAGGATTAGAGGTGCGCCCTCCTCAAGAGGGGCCTGGAGCACCTGTCCAGCAGATTGAAGGGCCGTCTGACATGGTAGAGCAACCTGTCATGGTACAAGGACCGCGTGTAGGTCGGAATGATACATGTCCATGCGGAAGCGGTAAAAAGTATAAAAAATGCTGTGGTCTTCATAAGGATGACGATGAGAATTAAACATGTTTAATCAAATCGATTTACTTCCTGATGATCCCATTTTTGGTTTGAATATTCTCTTTTCTCAGGACACACGTCCTGAGAAAGTGAATTTAGGGATTGGGGCCTATAAAGATGAATGGGGAAATCCCGTTGTTTTATCTTCTGTACGAAAAGCTGAACAGCTCCTCCTCGAACAAAAATTGGATAAGGAATACCCTCCGATGGAGGGCGTTGTCGATTTTATTCAAACCTCTCTTAAGCTTGTTTTTGGCTCCAATCACTTTCTTTTAAAAGATAAACGGATTGCTGCGATTCAATCGGTTGGTGGCACAGGAGCATTAAGAATCGGAGCGGAATTTTATAAAGAAATAGCTTCAGGTCCAGTTTTCCTTTCGACGCCCACGTGGCCAAATCATCTGCAAATTTTCAGATATGCTGGCATGCAGGTGAACTTTTATCCTTACTATTCTGAAGAAACGCATGGCTTTGATTTCGATCGTATGTGTGCGGCTATTCGAACGATGCCACCTAAAAGCCTGATTATTCTGCATGCGTGCTGCCATAATCCCACGGGTGTCGATCCTACTTTTGAGCAATGGAAAATTCTTTCGGAATTAATTAAAGAGCATCAACTAGTTCCCTTTTTTGATTTCGCCTATCAAGGCTTTGGTGCTAACTTGGAGCAAGATGCTCAAGCAATTCGCCTTTTTGCAGAAGAGGGACATGAAATGTTCGTGGCTAGTTCTTACTCGAAAAACTTTGGACTTTACGGAGAGCGTGTCGGGACTTTAGCTATCGTGACTCCAGATGCATCAACAGCTTTGAAAGTTAAAAGCCATCTCAAACAACGGATTCGTAGCAGTTATTCCATGCCTCCCTTGCATGGAGCGCGTATTGTATCCACAATTGTTCAATCTTTGTCCCTTCAGCAGGAATGGCTGCAAGAATTAGAAAAAATGCGTTCAAGAATTAGAAATATTCGAAAAGCCTTTGTAAATAGGCTTTCAGAGGCTTATTGTGCTTTGGATTTTAGTTTTATGAATGAACAGCTTGGCATGTTTTCTTTTTCCGGGCTTGATGAGAAACAGGTTTTAGCTTTAAGAGATCAATACGGCATTTACACCCCCTTAAATGGTCGTATCAATGTGGCTGGACTTAATTCAAGTAACTTAGATTATGTTGTACAAGCGGTTAGCCAAATTGTAAAATCATGAGACGTAAACAATCCCAACCCTATCTTTTCATCTTCTGTTTCCTATTTTTATTGATGAGCATCCCTTTGCAAACTGCCGAGAAAATGAAAGGAAGTGTTGCTGCTTTGCTGGGCCCTTCCTGGGAAAGCCTGGCTAATACTAAATTGCGTTTGGCTTCATTTTTATCATTTACGACAAAAGGGGCGGACTCTCACGATCAATCGGAAGAAAGGCTTAAGGAGCTGGAGCTTGAAAATACGCTTTTAATGACAGAAAATGAACGACTTCGTTTAATGGCGGAGCATGACTTACGCTTGAATTCATGGAAAGAAGAGGACTCTGCTTCTGAGAAGAAGGAATTAGAAGGGCGAGGAATTCCAGCAAAAGTCATTTTTCGTTCTCCTTCATCCTGGAATAGCTCATTATGGCTGAATGTAGGAGCTAACAAAAATGAAGATTTAGGTTGTTCTTATATTTGCAAAAATAGTCCTGTGATGTTAGGAAAATCCGTGATTGGCGTGATTGATTATGTGGGAAAAAAACAAGCAAGAGTCAAATTAATTACAGATTCTGGCTTGACACTTTCCGTGCGTGTCCATCGAGGTAGTGACCAAAAAACGATTCTTTTAGAAAAAGTAGATTTACTTCTCAAGTCTATGTCCGCATCTTCTGTGCAAGATGAAGAGGTAAAAAACCTATTGAATAGTTTTAAAGAGAAGCTAAAAAAGGAAACCGTACCGAGATTATTGCTGGCAAAAGGCGAGTTAAATGGCTGTAGCAAGTCTTCCTGGCGTTCTCAAGCTCCGTGTTTGCGTGGAATTGGCTTTAATTATGATTTTGCTGATCAAGAAGGGCCTGCAAGAGATTTGAGAACTGGCATTCCCGAAGATATTCCTCTTTCACAACGAGCTACATACCAAGCTCCCCCTTTAGTGAGGGTGGATGATCTCCTCGTGACGACTGGAATGGATGGTATTTTTCCCGAAGGATTACATGTTGCTAAAGTGGTGAATATTCATCCTCTGAAAGAGGGCGATTATTTTTATGAACTCGATGCTGAACCCACCGCAGGTGATATGAATGATCTATCCGTTGTATTCATTCTTCCTCCGCTTGGCTTCAATCCTTTAGATTTGCCCCCACCCATTAACAGATAACGCAAGAGCATAAAATGGATAATCTACCCCATTTGAAGTTGATTGGCGAAGAATTCCAAGAAAGAATTTGGAATAAAAAGGATCTAAGTGCCATTGATGATCTGCTTCATCCCGATGCCATTATTCATAGTCTGCTTGGGAATTTTCAAGGTAGAGAATTGATGAAAAATGTTGTCAAAACATGGTTGAAGGCCTTTCCTAATCTTAGTGTAAAAAACATATTTGTAGTGTGTGAAAGAGACGTTGTTGTCACTAACTGGCGATGCTCAGCTAATCATCAAGGGGAATTTAAGAATAAAAAACCCACAGGAAGACCTATTTCTTTTAGTGGGGTCTCGATGTACCGGATAAAAAATGATAAGATCATTGAATATTGGTCTTATTTTGATGTTCAACATATTCTGAACCAGATTGGTTGATGTGAGTTCATCGATTGTAACCAAGATTGTAGAGTGGGCTAAGCAAGAGCAAACCGTTAAAGCCGTGATTTTGCAAGGATCCCATGCCACAAATCAAGCTGATAGATACTCAGACTATGATCTATCTCTTTTTTGCACAGAAATCGAAACCTTTACCTATAACGACACTTGGCTATCAGCATTTGGAAATGTCTGGATTTGTGTGCATGAAAAGCTATGTCTTGCACAACAGATCGTTCCTACTCGCCTTGTCATTTTCGAAGATGGAATAAAAGTGGATTTTACCCTCTTTTCTCCAGACATTTTGCGAACTGTTCATTGTTTGCCCCCATTCAAGATTTTAGTCGATAAAGAGAATATGTTAAAAAATGTGGAAAATGAAGCGTATGAAAGGGATAATCCTAGCCTTCAGCAATTTGTCCGCTGCATCAAAGAGTTTTGGTTTGAAGCGTATCATGTTGCGATTGCTCTAAAACGAGAAGATTTATGGAATGCCAAATTTCGCTTTGAAGCGATTGATGCATTTTTGCTTCAAATGATCGAATGGCATGCCTCCGCGTTAAATGAAGGACAACAGATTTTACATGGTGGCAAGTGGATGCGATCATGGGTAACACCTTGCTGTTGGGAATACATTCAAAAAATTTCCTCTTTACCATCCGTTAGCTGGGAACGGCTGGATGAAACAATGCAGCTCTTTCGCTTACTGGCTACGGAAACGGCTTTCAAATGGCATTATCTTGATGCTTTGGACCTTGATTTTAATATCTCTCACTATATTTCCTCTCTTAAATTGTAGAAAAATACTTTTACATTTAAAAAATCTTCTGAAATGCTGATTTTAGAGAAATACGCAGTGAGATAAAATGTCTGACGATAGATCCCTTTTAGAATTACCATCCAAAAAATTATTTCAGCATATTTCTGTTAAAGGATTTTGGTTAGGATTAGCCTATTGTTTAATCTCTTTAGGAGCCGCTGAGGTCACGTATTTTTTATATAATGGTGCCTTCTATTTTGAATCATCAAATCCATTGATCTTATCCTTATCAGAATATGACGATGCCTCTTTAGGAAGTATCCTGGAACAACTACTCTTTCGCATTCAGATTCAACCCTTTAACTTGCTTTCTTTTGCTATTTTTATTTGTGCCATTACGCATACGTTTTTTACACATAAGTTTACTGAGATGTCAAATCGTCTTAAAGCCTCGCAAAGCGATTTAACCATACAAAACCCCCTTAATAATTTTAAAATTGAAGTTTTTCATTTTTTAGGGGAAGTCGAAGTTGCCTTTGGTGTGTGGGTGATCCCTTTAATTCTTTGTATGGGATATATCTACAATTGGAATACGGTCATTCACTACTTAAATGGGATCAGTTACATCGAACCTCTTTTTGTTGTTGTAATTATGGGGATTACTTCCACAAAGCCCATTATTCATCTAGCAGAAAAGAGTCTAAAGTGGGTAGCAAGGTTAGGGGGAGAGTCTGTTAAATCTTGGTGGTGGGCTCTTTTAACAGTGGGGCCGTTAGCTGGATCATTTATCACAGAGCCTGGCGCTATGACAATTTGTGCCATGCTTTTGGCTAAGCAGTTCTATCACTTAAAGCCTTCTCCTCTTCTTGCCTATGCGACTTTAGGACTCTTGTTTACCAACATTTCGATTGGAGGTATTTTAACAACTTTTGCTGCTCCTCCTGTCTTAATGGTTAGCAAAGTTTGGGATTGGAATACGCCAAACATGTTAATGCAATTTGGATGGAAAGCCATTTGTGGGATTTTAATTGCAAATTTTTTGTATTACCGTTTTTTTCAAAAAGAGTTTGTCCAATTAGAAAAACAAAGGCAGCAATTTAGAGAAACAGAAGAGGAATCGGAATCGATTCCCGTGTGGATTTGTCTGGCTCATGTGTTTTTTTTGACATGGATTGTGGTTCATTCTCACTATCCCGTCGTCTTCATTGGGTCTTTTTTGTTATTTATTGGATTTTATCGGGCAACGCTTCCTTTTCAATGGGAGTTGGAGCTTAAAACGCCTATTTTAGTAGGGTTTTTTTTGGCTGGCCTAGTCATTCATGGAACCCTGCAAGCTTGGTGGATTGCTCCATTGTTAGGGCATGCTTCAAATGAGATTTTGATTGGTCTTTCGATTATTTTAACTGCGTTCAATGACAATGCAGAAATTACCTTTTTAGCGACATTGATTCCCACATTTACAGACCAGATGAAATATGCCGTTGTTGCAGGAGCTGTAACGGGAGGAGGCTTGACAGTGATTGCCAATGCACCAAATCCCTTAGGTCAGGCCATTTTAAATAAGTATTTTGCGGATGGTATTTCAACATTATACCTATTTTTGGGGGCCCTTATTCCAACCCTTATCATGGCGAGTATGTTCTATTTTTTTTAATAAGGACGCAAGGCACAGGCAAAGCCGCCATCTAAGCCCAAAGCATTCGGCAGAATGGTTTGGCTTGTTCGCATAAAAAGACCGCTTTTTTGACTAATTTTCTGAGCAAGCTTTTCATTTTCCTGACTTAAAATGCTACAAGTCAAATACCAAATTTCCCCTTTATCTGAAAGGAGTGTTCGCGCATGAGCTAGCAATTGCAATTGAGTCTCTTCTAGCTGTTTAAGTGACTCAGGGGAAAATCTCCAACGCGCTTCTGGTCGTTTATTTAGGACACCCGTGTTGCTGCATGGGGCATCGACAATGATTAAGTCAAAACGTCGATCGGAAGCAAAAAATTCCCCTTTTGAACAGCTGAGGGAGACGTTTAATTGATATTTATGACAGTTTTCTTGAAGTGTTTTAAGTTTGCGCTCGGAAACATCGTTGGCAAATAAGGTCGCCGAAGGATAAAAATCATGGGCTAGCAATAATTTTCCACCTGGAGAGGCACAAAGATCCAAAATGGTTTGAGGATTTTCAGCGCTTTGGCGTAGATGTTCCATCAATAGGTAAGGTGTACCGTTTTGAATGTAAGTGTGGGGAGACTGAGAAAAAATGGACAGAGTACCTGTTTCTTTGATGCATGCTAGATGAGGAGAAAGCTCAGGTATGCACGTTAGTTTTTCTTTTTCATCTTCAGTAAGAGATACATGGGGGCGAATTCTCACCATAGTAGGAGCCGGATGGTTGCCAAGCTCTAACATTTGTTTGCATTTTTCTAATCCAAAGTCATCCAAAAAAGCTTCAACCAAGGGAAGAGGATACGAATAACGAATGCTTAGATCTTGCAGGGAATTTCCTTCTGGTAGCGGAGGAATTCCGCTTCCTAATTTTCTCAATAAGGCATTTAAAAAAGAGCTGAATGTGGGATGGCAGTATTTTTTGGCGAGATTGCCACTCTCTTGACCAATCGCATAAAGAGGTGTGGACCGCTGAAAGGCTGCTTGATAAATGGCCGTTCGGAGAAGAGATCTTTCTTTTACTTTGAGAGATAACGATTGCCTTTCAGCTGTTGATTTTGCGATATAATCCAATGCGAGAGCCATTCTAACTGATCCGTAGGCAATATCTTGAGCAAAAGAAAAATCTAAAGAAGAAGGGGATTCTTTTTGCTTCCAGTTCTCTAGAGATTCTGAAAGAAACTTTCCTTCTTTTAAAAAAGAATAAACAGCCAAAAAGGCTGCTTCGCGCGCATGGATTTGAGGCATACATTTGACCAGAGTAAATTCGGATCTAGCTTACTCAATTGATGATTTTGTATCTAGAGTTAACCATTGTTCTAGGAACCATTTATGAAACCATTTTTGTAAGTTTTCGGCGCTATTTTCAAAGATCGGGTCTGTTTGTTCGTCTAGCCATTCACAGGCTTGATCGATCGAGCAACCCGAGCGGAAAAGAGAAAGAAAATGGTATTCATCTGGATCGAGTGGTGTCGTCACGACTTGATTGAAATCATTCCGGAAAACGGCGCAAAAAGTGGGTACGTGCTTCAGTTCGGGAAAGTCATGTTCCAGCCAATAATCGGGATTTTGCTTTAAAAAAGCTTGGCGAAATTCCACTAAATCGTATTTGAATGCAAACACTTGCATATGGGGCTGCAGAACTAGACTTTTTGCTAAAACAGCTTCTGAATCTCCTAACATCATCTCTTGAAGATTTGTGGGAATATGGGCTGAATAAAATGCTTGGTTAAAAGCGCAGTCTAATTGGGTGGCATCGTAAACGAGCTGAAAATCATCCGCCCGGTAATATTTCTGGACGAAAAGAGGTAGGCGATCTCCGATGGCTTGCAAGAACCAATGAGCGGGTGGGTATTTCACTAAAAAGGGAAACCCAAGGACTTGATTAAACTCTCGATAGCCAAACAAGCATGTGACGAAGGGAAAGACTTCATGCAAAACATTTAATAAACGCCACCAATATTGTTGGTTGTATAACTCAATTCTTTGCGCAGGTCGTAACGTTGGACTTGGCGCAATATAATGAGCCGCTTCCTTTTCCATGGAGTGCCCACATGGTGAAACGGGATTCATGCGATTGTCAAAATCAATCGGGCGAGCGATGATACTACCAAACCATTCTTGAATATATTGGAGGACTGGAGGCGCGAGTGTCTGTTCTGTGATCATGCCTGCTCTCCGCAACTAACTAAAGACTGTTGAAATTGCTTCGCTTTTAAGGCTTCATTCCACGTATCTTGAAAGCTCAGGAAGTTGTCATCCCATTCTAGCAATGTAGAGACGCCACCCGTCTTCGGATAGACCTCGGCATAAATTTGCCAGACTTCATCGACCACGTGATGGTCATGTGTGTCGAGAATATAGGCACCGTAGTCGGAATGGCCTGCTAAGTGAATTTGAAGAACCCGATCTAAGGGAAGGTTTTCCCAATAAGTTCGCGGAGTAAATCCGTGATTGCGGCTAGAGACATAGATATTATTCACATCCAACATCATATAGATATCCGCTTTTTCTACGACAGCCGTGTAAAATTCCCATTCTGGCATTTCATCTGCGTTATAGGCCACATAGGAAGAAAGGTTTTCTAGAGCGAAAGGAAGCTCAAGGTAATCTTGCACAATGCGTGCGCGTTCTGCAACGTAATCAATCACTTCTTGGGTATAGGGGAGAGGAAGTAAATCATGATAATGTGCACCCGGAAGTCTTCCCCAGCATAAATGGTCGGAGACCCAAGGTGTTTTCGTGAGTTTTGTCAGATTTTTTAATTTTTTTAAGTAATCAAAATCCAAAGGATCTGGGCTGCCGATTGCTAAGGAAACACCATGTTGAACAACAGGGTAGCGTTCCAAAATCCGTTCAAGATTTTGTAAGGGGAGGCCGCCCTCTACCATGAAATTTTCGCTAATAATTTCAAACCAGTCAATATCAGGTTGATCGCGAAAAATTTCATTGTAGTGTGGGACTCTTAAGCCAATACCAATCCCTAAATTGGGAATATTAGAATTTTTTTTCATAGGTAAATTTCGAGTCTTGTGTATCTATTAGTGTTTAACAGATAACAGGGTTATTTTTTGTTTTGTGTGCCTTCAGTGGCTTCTTTTCTCTTATCAGCCATCTTATCTACAACGAGCTTAACGGCTAGGTTTTTGTCTGCAAGGGCACACTTTCCTTTTCCTTTGCAGCTACCTTTTCCTGCACAAGCATTTTTATCTGTTTGACAAGCATTTAAACCTTTGCATGCATTTGAACCCATGCAACGTTGACTTGCCACGTAACGAGCCAATTCTTTACCTTTTGAATCCAAAGAATTATAAAGAGATACCCCCTGAGGACTTAATTCAAGGAGAAGTTCATCTTCTGTCATTAAGTGGTAACCCATGTTGCCACGTTCGCTGGTTTGCTTGGAAACCCCATATTTTTGGATGGTTTCATTATCGAGCTCAGTTCCGGCATAGGCCACAGTGTTAGCAGTAACAAAAGCGCTTAAAATTCCTCGCAAAGCGAGTTGTTTAGCAGTATTTTTTTTCATATTTAAGCTCTTATTTTAAAGAATGAACGCTTAGTCAAATTTAAATAAATAGCTTATGCATTGCGAGAATGCATAAGCTATGGGCTCTATTAAAAGAGATTAACGAGACTCGTGGCCCCATCCTTGGTTTTGAGGCGCATAGCGATTAGCATCTGGTTTACCAGCTTGGTTCGGCTGGTTCACTGGATTTGCTGATGGCGCGGATGGGTTAGATGGGTTGTAGTAGTTGAGTGGTTGTTGTCCACCACAGCTACTCGAACCACCGCAGCTTGAGCCGTGTGTTTGTGGGTGCGCTTGTCCTGCACATCCTTGAGAGCTAGCAGCACAGCCTGTTGAAATTGTCTGCTGTCCATTCCAAGATGAGGCTTGAGGATGGTGTGGTTGCGCTTCCCATGGTTGAGATCCACCATAGTTTGAAACAGGAGCTTGAGGATGAGCTTGTCCGCCACATGATGATCCACCAGCACCGCAGCTTGAGCCACCATGTTGAGGTATATGTTGAGGCGCATTCTGAGGTATTGCTTGTCCACCACATGCTGAACCACCGGCACCACAGCTGGAACCGGAAGATTGAGGGATTGCTTGTCCACCGCATGCTGAACCACCTGAGCCACAGCTTGAAGAAGCTCCACCCCATGAACTTTCGCCTGAGCCTGAATTGCAGCATCCACGGTTTTTGCTATAAGCATAGTTTCCGCGACGGATGTAGTTTCCGGAATAGCTGTAGTTATAGTTGGAAGCTAAGTGATTTTCAATCGAAGTTTCAGGTTGAACAGGAACTTCTGCTTGTCCTTGGGATGCCATCATAACACCGCTGGTGATTCCCAATAGGGCTAATTTTTTCAGGTGATTTTTTTTCTTCATAAATCCACTCCTTAAAGTTGATGGAACAGTATCTCATTATGGTTTGCGTCATCATTTTTTAGGGGTGATGCGCTCACCTAGATAAAAATAGCCTCTAGGTAGTTTATAAAGGCACTTACCCCTTTCTCTTTAATTTGTTTGTAGCATTAATCATTTCATCATGCAAGGTTTTTTTTGAGTGGTTCGCATCGTTTGCTTATCCACTTGAAAATCTTTCGGTTAATTTCATCCAAAGAAAGAAGGATATTGTGTATTTGGAGCTCTCATCATGCGAATCATGCCTTAATGGATTTAAATTCAATGCTATCTGCAGGGGAAAGTTTGTTGATATGTTAGTTTTAATTTTCATAAAAATTTATTAATTATATTTAATAAGTGTTTTTTATTATTTGATAACATAAAATTTTGACTTTTATAAATTTTAACCAAAGAAAAACGATGGGACCTGATACGATTTGTGTTTATCAAAAAAATTGGGCATATGCCACACCTGATTCTCCAAAACCTATTCTGACAACCGGTAACTTCGGCCCTTGTTATGTGGTCACGCTCATTTCAGAAAAGTGTACGGCAATGGCTCATGTGGATGATACGACTCAGGTTGAATCAATTAAGCAAATTTTTGCAGAATTTTCTAAACGATCAATTCAATTTAAAGATGTTCAAGTGGTTATTTTGGGTGGGTGGAAAGAACATGGGGAGTCTAAAGAATGGGGCGATAAAATTTTTAGATACCTTTGTTCTGCTGGTTTTTCATCAATCAATCTTAAATATATGTTTTCAAAAAAAATGCCTGAAAAGCCTGGTGACCAGCAAATATTCGCTGATCATTTTTATGGAGCCGCTCGAGTGGATGCGCGTAGTGGAAAGATGCAGATAAGTGCTACCCCCGATGGAAATATAGCCAGAGAACAAGCGAGGCAGATGTTACAAAATTTGCGCGATCATGGATCTGCTTATACCACTATTGAGCATCCTTTGACTCAAGTAGAGTTCTAAATAGGGGATTAAAAAGGGAATGATTAAGATAGCAGGTAGATTGACAATTTTATCAAAGAGGCTTGAGGAAATAGGGATCAAATATAAAAAAGCCCATTTTGATTTTTGAAAGCCTTCTAGGCTTGACCTTTTTCGCTATGGCCTATATATCCTTGTTCGATTTATACTCTGTCATTTTATCAAAATTTCTAAAGCAGTGGGCATCAATGAAGAAAAGAAGACAAAGTCAACCTGTGAGTGCGCTTGATATAGCAGCATATATTCTAGCTAATCATACGCGAAATACGCCCATTGCAGCATGGAAAATGCATATCCTTGTTTATTACTGTCAAGTTTACCAGCTTATCAGTGAAGGGATTCCTTTTTTTAATGAAAAAATAATGGCTACCCAGAAGGGAATTATGATTCATGAGCTTTGTGCTCTTCATTATAATCAGCTGTATATCGGGGATAGCTCCAAAGGGAATTTAAATCATTTGTCTTTAAAGCAGATCGATATTATCGGCGAGGTAATGAAAAAATATGGCAACAAAACATTGGAAGAATTGGGTCAATTGATTCAATTAGAAGCTCCTTGGAAAAAGGCTAGACAGGAAACGACGGATCTTAGAGTTTCGGTTGAAATCATTCCTATTTCTATTCTCGAGCTTTATAACCAAGGTAATCTTTAGGTAGCCTAAACAGTTCTACATCTCACGTAAATTATATAGCTAAGTATGTACATAGGTCGATAATCTTATCAGAACAATTAAAGAAATTAGAATTGGAATCAAATAAAAAAAGCCAATTTTGATTTTCCTTTCAAATTTTTGACCTATTTCGTTTAGAAAACCGAAGATGGAAAAAGTAAACACAGCCGCATCTGTTCCTCCATAAAGGTTTAAAATTTTACCGGCTAGTTTTGCCAAATATTTTTTCAAAAGTCAAACTTGAAATCTCTAAACATAATCCGTTTCATTTATTCCCTATTTTTGTTAAAATGGAGGCTCGTTCTGGCCCTTTTATCTAAAAAAGCTGTTTCAGGAGAGCTTCATGAATAACGATGTTCAACTACGATTAAAAAATCTGGAAGATCGAATCCTTCATATGTGGAGGTATCTTTGACTTGGCTTCAAAGGAAGCAAAAGTTAAAGCATTAGAAACAGAAATGGAAGCCCCCACATTTTGGGATGACAACGATGCGGCTCAAAAAGTGATCGCAGAATGTAATGCCTTGAAAGCTTGGACAATTCCCTACCACGATCTTAAAGAACGCTATTCTAATGTCAGTGAATTATTGCAAGAAGCCTTTGATTTAGGTGAGGAAAGCCTCATTCAAGAGTTGGTGGAAGAATTAGATTCTATCGAAGCAAGCTTGAAAGAGCTTGAAATCAGAAAAATGCTTGCAGGTGAGCTTGATAGTAAAAATGCTTTTTTGAGTATCAATGCGGGCGCAGGAGGAACTGAAGCTTGTGACTGGGTGCTGATGCTATCCCGGATGTATCAAAGATGGGCGGCTAAAAAAAATTGGAAAGTGGAAGTGATCGATACGGTCGACGGAGATGTGGCCGGGATAAAGAGCATTACTTATAAATTTACGGGGCCTTTTGCGTATGGCTATGCCAAGGCAGAAAAAGGGGTTCATCGATTAGTCCGCATTTCCCCTTTTGACAGCAATGCCAAGAGACATACCAGCTTTGCTTCGGTCGATATTACGCCAGAAATTACGGATGACATTCAAATCGAAATCAGGCCGGAAGATTTGCGCGTTGACACATTTAGAGCCTCGGGGGCCGGTGGGCAACACGTTAATCGAACAGATTCTGCTGTCAGATTGACGCACTTGCCTACAGGGATCGTGGTCTCCTGTCAAGCACAACGTAGCCAGCTTCAAAACAAAGAAACTTGTTACAAAATGCTTCGTTCTAAATTATATGAAATGGAAGTCACAGCCCGTGAAAATGCACTGAAGGCTATGGGTGGCGAGAAAAAAGAAATTGCCTGGGGCAGCCAGATTCGTAATTATGTTTTTCAACCCTATACTTTAGTGAAAGATACGCGTACAAAAGTAGAGTGTGGAAATATTCAAGCTGTCATGGATGGAGAGCTTGATGATTTTGTTAATGCTTATTTAATGGAGTTTGGGGGATGACGGCCCAGAATCAATCAGATATTGAAATTCGATATACAGAGCCTGGTGATGCAATTTATCTAAAAGAGTGGCTGATGGATAAAAGTGTTTCTCGCTGGTTTCCGATGTGTGATGAAGCTGAAATCAACGATGCTGTGAATCGTTGGATTGGCTTTTATCGCTATAAATGTAGCTTAACGGCTGTTAAAGATGGAGTTCCTTGTGGACTCGCTACCCTTTATTTACAGCCTTATCGCAAGCTTGCACATCAATGTGAATTTGGAATTATTGTGGGCGCTGATTACAGAAATCATGGAGTTGGAACAGAACTTCTCAATAATTTAATGTATTTAGCCAAAGAGACATTTCGCATCGAACTGCTCCATTTGCAAGTATATGCTGAAAATCCGGCTATCCGTCTTTACGAGCGTTTTGGATTTAAAGAGTTCGGCAGGCAGAATCAATGGATTAAAGAAGACGATCGCTATGTTGGGCGGGTATTTATGGAGCGTTTCTTAACTTGATTTAATACGAATAGATGAGTCTATATGTCAATTATGCTTTTTCGGGAAAAGCTTGAAACCACTTCGGGGAAAAAGCTGATCCTGCGTTTTAATAATAATCGTTCGACCATGCTAAGTGTCAAATGGGGCGAGCCTGATTGTGTTGTTTCCTTGCATTCCTTTTTTTTGGGAGCTCCTCAAAATGTGATGGATGCCTTAGCTTGCTATATCAAGCAAGAGCATAAAAGGATTGCTCCAACGATTAAGATTTTCATTGAAGACAATCTTAAAAAATTAGATTACTCCAATCAAATCGATTCGTCAAAATTGTCTGCGCAAGGTAATATTTATAATTTGCAAGCGATTTATGATGAATTAAATGCAGAGTACTTTGGTGGAGAAGTCAAAGCCGCGATTACTTGGTATGGAAGACACTCGCAAAGAAATTACTCACGCGTGACATTTGGGCTCTATCATCATCTTTTGCGTTTAATCAAAATCAATCGGATTTTGGATGTCCCACATGTTCCGGAATATCTTGTATCTTTTGTCGTTTATCATGAGATGCTGCACGAAGCATGCCCGTCTTATGTAGATGAAAAAGGAATTAATCGTATTCACAGTAAAGAATTTAGAGAGCGAGAAGTTCTTTTTCGAGATTACTACAAAGCTAAAAAATGGATTGATCAATATCTCGGAGAGATGTTCGCATAAAACAAAGGAATTTTTATGGCAGGTCATAGTAAATGGGCGAATATTAAGCATCGCAAAGGACGCGCGGATGCTAAGAAAGGAAAAGTTTTTTCAAGAATTGCAAAGGAAATTATCAGTGCTGTCAAACTGGGTGGTCCTGATGCAAAAGCTAATCCTCGTTTGCGTATTGTTTTACAAAAGGCTCGCGAAGCTAACGTTCCTAATGATATTATCGATCGAAACATCAAAAAGGCCTCAAGTGCTGATCAAGCGGATTATATTGAGATGACTTATGAGCTCTATGGTCATGGCGGCGTTGGGATCATTATCGATGTGATGACCGACAACAAAAATCGGATTTCCTCAGATATGCGCATTGCGACCAATAAACGGGGAGGGAGCATTGCCACTCCTGGAGCGGTTGCTTTCAATTTTGATCGCAAGGGTGTCATCCAAATTTCGAAAAAGCATGGAGTTGAAGAAGAATTATTTAACGCGGCGATTGAAGCAGGGGCTGAAGATTTTGAAGTAGCGGATGAATTCTTCATGATCACGACTGATCCGGTCGATTTGTTTCACGTGAAAGATGCTGTGAATCATCTAGGTTTTCAAGCAGATGAAGCGACTTTAGAAATGATTCCAAAGTCTTACGTTGAATGTGATGAAGAAACAGCTAAGGCTAATTTAGCATTGATCGATTGGTTGGAAGCATTAGAAGATGTGGATGCTGTTTATCATAATATGAAAGTTCCAGATCAATTGGTGGATGAGTAATTTTTTCAGTGAGCTTGATCTAAGCTCCATCATTCGTCATTCCGATGATCTATTGCAGATTGCACGTTTTTTTTCTCAGGAAAAAGGAACGTGCTTTCTTTATTCCGGTGGAAAGTTCCCTCTTTCGCAAAAGTCTTTTTTATGTGTATTTCCATTTGCGTCTATTTCGATAGAAGCTGCCCTCCAACGAAAATACTGGCAGGGCGATATTTTATCCCCTCTTGAATTGCAACTGGATAACCCATGGGATGCTCTTAAACAATTCTTAGAAGAACCAAGTTCCGATGAGCCTATTCCTCGATGGGTGGGTTATTTGGGATATGAAATGGGGGCCTATAGCGATCCCGATATTCAATTAGATTATGTGCAACCTGTTATTCCCTTGGCGTTTTTTCAACAGTTTGCTTGTACACTTATCTTCGATCATCAGTTGGAAAAATGTGATCTATGGATTGATGAAAACTCTTTTTCTTTTCTGAATTCATCTCAACAATCTAAAGTTTTAGAGTTAAATAATATTTCAAATTGGTTGTCGATAAAGGATCAAGCCTATTCCTTCGTTCCGAAACGTAAAGTGGCTCCGCTGAAATATAAAAATCAGCCGAAGAGATCAGAAGCTTATATGGATCACGTTCAAAAAGCCCAAGAATTGATTGAAAACGGGGAGATCTATCAAATCAATTTATCACAGTCTTTTGCTTTCCAAGGAAAACGAGATGGCTTTGAGCTTTTTTATCAGTTAGCCAAGCAAAATCCTGCACCTTACTCAGGCTATTGGGACCTCCCTTTTTGTTCGATTGTTTCCTCTTCGCCTGAAAAATTTTTAAAAAAACAATCTCAGACGCTTTCAACAGAGCCAATTAAAGGCACAGCTCCACGAGGAACAACAGCAATTGAAGATTTTCACAATCGAGAAAAACTACTATCTTCAGAAAAAGAAAATGCTGAATTGTTAATGATTACAGATCTTATGCGTCATGACTTAGGAAAAGTCAGCCTTCCAGGTAGTATCAAGGTAAATCCTGATTGGAATTGCTATGCCTACCAAAATGTTTTTCATTTAAGTTCTACAATTGAATCTATTCCTTTTTCATCCATGCACGATTTGGATATTGTGCGGACATGTTTTCCTGGAGGGTCTATTACGGGTTGTCCAAAAATTCGTGCGATGCAGCATATTTATGATTTTGAAAAAAGAGCTAGGGGTATTTATACAGGGTCTTTGGGGTATTTTTCTCACAATGGAGATTTCGATTTTAACATTGCCATTCGCTCTATCGTTTTGACTGATCTAGGCATCGAAACAGCACTTGGAGCAGGCATTGTAGCAGATTCTAATGCTTTGCATGAATACCAGGAAATTCTGTGTAAGGGAAAGTCAATTTTTGAAATTTTGGATATTTCGATCTCTTAAACTAGTCTAAGCTATTCAGTACTAATATTTTTCAATAAAACGTCGTATTTTGCTAGCTGAAAAGTAAAAAAAATTTATGAATGTATCATCTTTTTTGTTAAACAAAAAAATAATTGTTAACACTATTGACAAAGGAGATGACGATGAATTTCGGATCGACCACAGCAACTCCCTCAACACCTCCACCCGCAACTTCGACACCATTGGAATCTCCTAGAAGTAAAATTGGAAGCCCAAAAGCTGAACCAGTTAAAAATACGCCTCGCCTGAGCATAAGCTCAACATTTGCATCTAGAATTGCTCAATTGAAACACAAGCTTTCCCCTGGCTCTGGATCGCAGATTGGCCATTCAGATAAAGCAATGAGTGGACGAATTTCTCCTATAAGTAAAGGAGGATCACAAATTGCAGGGCATTCGCATGCTTATGAAACGTTTAGCAGCGAAGAAGACGAGAAAGACGTGGTAGTCAAAAAAGGCTCTCAAATTTCTTCTCGACAGGGGAAGAAGTCACATGGTTATAAAGCATTCTACACAAAAAAAGAAGAGGAAGAATTTATAGCCGAAAAAAGATCTCAAATTTCTTCTAAGGGTTTAGGGGGAACTTTAGAAAATTATATGTTCGAGTCATCTGAAGAAAAGAAAGGCACTTTTGGGTTCTGGGAAATCAATACTCAAACCTCTTCCAGGGGTGGAGAAGTTGAAGTTGTGCGACCTGCTGAAGATTGGATGACTCCCATTGTCGAAGACCGAGAAACAGATGACGAACATTCATTGAGTTTTAAGCATGATTCTGCAGAAGGCAGCGAGGCAGAAGTAGGGCCCTCTTCTTTAAGAGAGCCCAATGCTGATAAAGTGAAAAAAAATCGGATTGTATTAGGCTCGCATGACGAGTTGAGCTCAGATGAATCCTCTACATCTGAAGAAAGCTTATCAGAAGTAGATGATGAATTATTTCATTCTGTTGACATGGGAACAGGAAAGGAAAAAGATTTTGAAGAACTCTATAGTGCAGAAACAGTGCCTGATTTTTCGGAGCCATTTGAGGTCTTAAAACGACCCAACTGGGATCGATCTGAAATTAGAATGCGGGAGTGCCTAACCCCAAAAAATGCTCAAAAAACGAATCAAGAAGCAAAAAATGCAATCTTGGAGGAAGATCTTGTTCTCTACGATGCTGCTACATTAAATGTCAAAATATTGGATTATTTAAAAGTCCATGCTGAGGAAATTCTTAGAAAAAAGAAATGGGGGAATATCCCTGCTAAACAATTAGAGCGGATGGCATCGCCTCGATCTCTTAATCTTTATAAAAAAATTCATCGCAGTCGTTCTATT
The DNA here is from genome assembly GCF_050255895.1 of Parachlamydia sp. Classification (NCBI taxonomy): domain Bacteria; kingdom Pseudomonadati; phylum Chlamydiota; class Chlamydiia; order Parachlamydiales; family Parachlamydiaceae; genus Parachlamydia; species Parachlamydia sp. Next base: position 10,813 of record NZ_JBFWIR010000024.1, on the reverse strand, counting down.
TTGCGTCATATCATTAATAATTTAATTGTCATCGAAAAATGTTTATATGATTTTGTAGAAAGGACTAAAGCGAACACAAAATGGATGAAAAATTTTCGAAAACAACTCGATGTTTTAATTAAATCTAATTTTAAGTCTTTTGTTGATTACTTTGAAAACAGTCTTTCTATAGAAGATAAAAAGCTTGTCTTACTTGCATTAGGAAACGATGCCGCTGCCAATTTAGAAGTTTTAAAGATGTGGGTCAATCGCAGTAATCAGGATATGGTCAAAAAATATTTGTTAGATCGTGAGCTTTTTTATTTAGGTGTCGAAAATCTTCGCGAAAAGAAGATGGATGTTTCCCAGGATATTTTTTCAGACTCGAATGTTTTTTGTATTTCTCGAAGTGATATTGTGCGTGGACTTACTGCAAAAAAAGTCTGGGACATACCCCATTTTGTTAATGGGCAGCAAGTGATTTGTCATTTGGAAAATGAAAGAGACGAATCTAAGTTGGAAAATTTTTTAAATAAAATCCTAAATGCTAGCGATAATCGCCCTTTAGAGGAAACTGCTTTTGCTGGATATGTAGAGGATTTTTTAAGATTTAATTTAACCGATTTTGATTACTTATACAGGCTTTTATATCTTGGGCATTATAGAATGGCTCTAGCGATCCATTTTATTTTTAATTCGAATGCTAAAAGTGCAGATATTAAAACGAAAATGTGTAAAGTTCAATTTAATAATTGCAAAAATTTTGAACTTCAATTTCAAATCTGTTGCACATTGGAAGATAAAGCAAAAGTGACATTTACTTTGGACATTCGGCCCTCAAAAAAAACCGTGAATTCTTTCAAAGCTATTCTAAAAGTTTTGCATTATGAATTTAATCCCAAGATTTTAGATTACAAGAAAAATGAAATTTTAGAACATCTGGTCAATTATTCTAACGCTATTCGTTCACATAAAACGCTGCCACGTGGAATGTCCTATTACACCTCTCCTGGAAGCAAAAATCTGGACAGGGAATTTAAAAATAAGCTTGAACAAGAAATTACAAATTGTAACAGCGAACATCCTTATTTGGGTGTATTCAAATTAAAAGATGGGTATCGCAAAGAATGTCGCGGGGCAATTGTTAAGAATCGAGGGATTTTTTCAAATGAACTCATAGAGGAATTGCAGCAAAAATTGATTGTCAATGAAGCTTTTTTTGAATCGATTATTCCAAGAATTTCTTATCTCGCAAAGGAATTGCAGAACTATTCCGAAAGGAAAAATCGTCAAAGTATTTTTTATGAAGAAATCATGAAAATTTTCAAAAATATCAATGAGGCTTCCGAATATATTGTAAGGTCATCTGGTATAACAAATAATACGAACGTTGAAAGGTTTCTTGAAATCTTTAATGAAATCACAGATTCAGAAATCTGTGATTGGTTTTTAAAGGCAATAGGGGGAACGGCAGAAAATGGGAAAAAACTCATTGATTTTCTGAAAAAAACAGTCAATCCAAAAAAAATTACCAAACAAATCGAGAAAATGGCTGAAGAATATCATAAATATAGCCATGAAATGTTTTCTTCTAAGTGTTACCATGTAACTATTCCAAAAAAATTACAAAAGGCTTTTTTTACGGTTTTCCCTGAAGATATCTTCAGGAGCTATAAACCTCAAGAAAGTTCTGGCTGTATTTTTAATTCCATTAGAATCAACGAACATTTGCTTTTTAACTCGGAAGACGATTTTAATTTATCTCTTTTTTTAAAAAAAATATACGCCCACTTTGAAGAAGAACGTCAAGAAGAAAGGACGGATTTTGAGACGGAAGCTTTTGAAAAAATATTAAATACGAGCTGGAAAGAGATTCTTCCGTATTTTTTTTATAAAAAGAAAGGTGTTGAAGGCGATTTTCATAAACGAAAGGAAATCGATTTGAAGAAATTGCGGAAAATTTTTGATTTTCCTGCGATCAATCTAAAAAAAATTCAAGATGATTTTAGTGCATTTAAAAAAAAGAAAAAGTACGCGGCAGATGATTTATGCAAAATCATTGCGACGTGGTTTATTGCAGCGACCGTGCCTTGTTATCCCATATTAGTTTTGGGTGCAAATGGAGTCTGGAGCATTGTAGAAACACTTTTACAATCTACTTTTACAGGATTTAATAAACTTCCCTTCGGTTTAAAAGTATTGCCAGGCATTGATTTAGCGGTTCAAATTGAAAGCCCAATTTGTTATAAAGTCAAAGTGACCAAAAGCCTTGGTGTTTGTCCACGTGTAGATCGCTGGAATCCTGCATTAAGTGCAGTGGATAATAAGAGTCCCGTAGCTACGATGTTGGTGGAAAGTACATTTTGCGTAATTAGAAATAGTTTAGAAGCCTTAATCGAAATAAAGCCTCCGATTTTTCATAAAGAAAACATCTATTCTGCCGAGGATCCTTATCGCATTATTAAAGTATTTGATCGCGCCATTCTTCTGCACCCACTGGTGTATGGCATTCACTCCGAATCAAAAAAAGGCAGGAAAGCTTGGAATTTAAAGGTGAAGGACAGTTCGGATGATAAAGTGGGCGATTCGTCCAATTCTTTTGCTGCAATCAATGAAAGTAGAGAAAATTTAGAAAATGAGTCAACATCCACATGATATCAAAAACAAATAAAAATATTATCGTCACAGGTGCCGCAGGATTTATTGGATTTCACACTACGCTTGCGCTTGCTCAAAGGGGCGACCATGTCATTGGATATGACAATTTCAATGACTATTATTCTCCTCAATTAAAAAGAGACCGTTGCGAATTGTTGAAAAAAGCAGGGATTGAAGTTGTTGAAGGGGATATTTGCGATACTTCTAAGCTTAAACAGTGTGTCAGGGCAAATCAAGCGACACATTTTGTTAATTTAGCTGCTCAGGCAGGTGTGCGTTATTCTCTCACAAATCCTCAGTCTTATGTCAAATCGAATCTAGAAGGGTTTGTCTCTGTTTTGGAAATCTGTAAAGATCACCCAGGAATAAGTTTGGTTTATGCTTCTTCCTCTTCTGTATATGGATTGAACCGTAAAATTCCGTTTTCAATCGAAGATCGTACAGACCAGCAAGCCAGTCTATATGGCGCGACGAAAAAAGCGAATGAATTATTTGCGCAGACCTATCACCATTTGTATCGGATTCCAGTAACAGGATTGCGTTTTTTTACTGTGTATGGTCCCTGGGGAAGACCTGATATGGCCTATTCACTTTTTACGAAAGCCATTTTGTCGGGAGAACCTATCGAAATTTATAACTACGGGAAGATGCAGCGGGATTTTACTTATGTCGATGATATTGTTAGTGGAATTTTGGCCGCGATCGACCGAGAAGCCCAGTGTGACCTCTTTAATTTAGGCCATCACGAACCCGTTGAATTATTGGAGTTTATTCGCACTTTGGAAGAATACCTAGGAAGAACAGCAACGAAGATATTTAAAGAGCTGCAGCCGGGGGATGTGCCCGAAACTTTTGCCGATATTCGAGAAAGTACACGTCATTTGAATTTTGTTCCAAAGGTGGGAATGCGAGAAGGGCTAGCTAAATTTTTGGATTGGTATAGAGATTATTATCATGTTTGAATTTTAGTTAATTAAGTATTCCGAGACAGAAAAAAGGAAATCATTTATGATTTCCTTAAGTTTCCAAGGGATAGGCCATGATTTTAGTTAACATCATCAGTCTGATTTTTCAAGTTTATTTTCTCATGCTATTTGCGCGCATTTTAAGCTCGTGGCTACCGGAATTGCATCAATACCGAATCATGCAGTTTATTGCTTTTTACACTGACCCCTACCTGAATTTTTTTCGAGGAGTTATTCCTCCCCTGGGAATGATTGATATAAGCCCCATATTTGCCTTTTTGGCACTGAGCTTTATCGAATATTTCTTAAAAATCTTGCTCATAAATTTGTAATTTTAATGAATACTTTTTCTTCTTTTCAACTCGGGAACCTCACATTGCCTAATCCCGTGTTTTATGCACCTCTAGCAGGGTGTTCCGATTTTCCATTTCGGCAGATGTCTGCGCGGTATTCGCCTGGCTTAATGTATTGTGAAATGGTTAAAATGGACGCATTAGTGCGGCATGATCCCAATACATTCCGGATGTTAGATTTTGATAAGGATATGCATCCGATTGGCGGGCAGCTATGTGGAAGCAAACCTCAGCTAGCAGCTAAGGCTGCCAAAATCATTGAGGATTTAGGTTTTGACGTGGTGGATTTAAACTGTGGGTGTCCGGTTGATAAGGTCACAAAAGACGGTAGCGGTTCAGGACTTTTAAAAAATCCTTTGTTAATTGGAGAAATTTTATCAGAAATGGTCGCTGCTGTTAAAATTCCAGTAACGGTTAAAATTCGAGCGGGTTGGGATGATGAAAATCTATGTGCCGAGGAGATTACACAAATAGCTGAAAAGGCTGGAGCTAAAGCTATTACGATCCATGGCCGGACACGCCAACAAGCTTATCGCGGACCCGCCAACTGGGATCACATTAAAGCCAGTAAACAAGTTGCCAAACATATCAAAGTGATTGGCAATGGAGATGTGATGGATCCTACGTCAGCGAAGCGTATGTTTGAGTATACAGGCTGCGATGCTGTATTAGTCGCGCGCGGAACTATGGGACAGCCGTGGATTGCTCAAGATATTTTGAATTATCTGCAAGGCGGGACAATTCGTGTGCACACACCTGAGGATTGCCGCCAAGCTCTTTATGAGCATTTTTTGTGTACTGAACGTTATTACAATCCTCGCCAAGTTGTGATTGAAATGCGGCGTGTAGGATGCTGGTATATCAAAAGTTCTGGTGGAACTCGAGAATTTCGTGGCTTGATTAGCCGAGCTTCTTCACCTGATCAAGTGAAAGATTTGATTCAAAACTTTTCTTTTGGCAACGATAGTGATTTAGAAAATTCCGTTACCGATCAGGATTGTGAAGCCTGCTAGATTACTTTTTGGGTTTTTTTAGTTCAGAAACATTAGGTTGTGCCATGCGTATTGTGACCCTTTCACTCGCAATTGGATTTCGCTTTGCTTTCTTTTCTCCACGAGAGCTGTGAAAAAAATTTAGGGCACTTTCGATCGTTTCATTCGTTGTTTTCCAGGTTCTACCCTTGTGCTTAGTTTTTTGCACTGCTGGTGTTTGCGGAGGGTGATTAAAAATACGTGCAAATGAGTTAAGATTAATACGCATAGCTTTACCCCGCAAATTTTATCATTTATTTTTGTTCTTTTTTATCTAGTGAAGCTTTTGCTTTCTTTTCTTTATCTGAAATTAATTCGCTATAATTTTCAAGATAAAAATTTAATTTTTTATCTAGTGTACTAATAGTACTTCCAGATTTTTTCTGAACCGATTCATCACTATTAAGTAAGGACTGTAATTGACCTAATTTTTCAGAAAAATCCGCTTTAATCATTTCTTTGATATCATTCGTTCTGTCTTTACCACCTATCGAAATAGGAAACGTAATTTTTGTTGAATCAAGTTTGATTACAAAACTAATAAAGTATTCACGAACTTGTTTTAATTTAACTTTGTCAGGTCTTATTGCCTTTTTAATTGCTAAATACTTATTAAATTCCGCAGGAAAATCTAGTTCTTTTCGGGCTTCGTTCACATCTTGAATCTTGGGCTTAATGTTGATCGAGTCAACAGCTTTTCTGAGTTTATCCTGATTAGGAAGTTTTAGAGATCCTTTGATGGCATCAACTAATATGCCGTAGCGAGGAATTCTTTGAAGTGGATTGGCTGTAGGTTCGAAATCATAAGTGTCTTTAAATTGTTTATTTGGCATCGAGTGATCTAGAAAATCCTCAATCTTAGCCTTGTTTCTTCCAATAAAGTCTTGCATGGGGAATGCGTTATAAACAAGAGAAGTCTGCAGCTTAACGTTTTGATTAAAGATGCTTCCATTGTCATTTACCAAATCGGCAAATTCTTTTACCGCCGTTTCAGATTTTTCTAGTGTTAAAGGAGGTTTCAAAGCTGGATCGATAATCTCTTCTATTTTTTCAGAAAGCTTTTTTGCTAGAGGGATATACTTTTCTTGGTATGTTTTTTGCCATTCAGTTAACATTTTTTTGTCGGCTTTATTTAAACCTTTCATAAACTTTTTGTCTTTTACCATGGCAGACAGAATTTCTGATTGAATTGAAATACCCTTGAAATGTCTTTGCTCAGTCTCTTTCAACTCTTTTAATGGTTTAGAAAATGGAATAAGTTGTTTATGCTCTTCTCCAGCTGAATCCACATGCACTTCATTTTCTGAACTTGAAGATGACACAGGTGTATTCATCACTTTTTTTGAGGCTAGTTCTATTTTTGCAGCAGTTGCACGGCTTGTGCTTTCTGGAGGAACTTCGGTTTTTAAAGCGGTGTCTTTGACTTCATTTGTTGAGTTGCTTGCAAGGGTGGGTTTATCAGATTTTAAAGTATCTGGTTTAATCGAATTATCTTTCTTTGATATCTCGGTTTTTTTAGATTCATCTTCTTTAGGTTTAGTCTTTTTTGTCTCAATTTGGTTTGTTTTTTTTGCAGCGGGAGAAGATAATTGAGAAATATTTCTTTGACTCAACTGTTTATTTGACACTGTGGATTCTTTTTTCCCAAAATTTGGTACAAATTTTTTAAAAAAATTCCCTATACCTCCAAAGATTCGCTTCCAAATCCGTCCTTCGTGTTTGACGCTTGGGGTTTCGGTGGGGGGAGAGTTAGTTGCGCTTTGGCCAATTGTTCTAGCTATTGGTCCAGTTAAAGGAGAAGTCATGATTACTATCCTTTAATTTAAATATAATTATTTATTTTATAATAATTTGCGCTTTAATAATTTTATTATAGCATTTTTAGTTTTTTAATAATTTATGTTTTTTAAAAATTATATATTTTCATTTGCAAAAAATAAAATATATTGACGATTTCCTACACGAAATAAGCCCTGTTAGGAAAAACATTACTGTGGTAGGATGAGGCCAATTCAATAAAGGTTTAAAATTGTCAAAATTTTATAGACGGAAAATCAATCATGTCGGGAACTAAGATCTTGAGCAAGCTAGTAGGTACTGTTTTTTTGCTTTGCATGGCTTTTCTACTAACGAGTTGTGAATCGCGGAAAACGATTGTGAACGGTTTGGACGAAAAAGAAGCAAACGAAATTGTAGTGTTTCTTTCTAGCAAAGGCATCGATGCGATGAAGGTACAAAGCACTGAGGGAGCCGGAGGCGGTGGATCAAAAATTGTGTTGTGGGATATTAGTGTTTCCGCTGATAAGGCGACGCAAGCCATGTCGATCCTCAATCAGAGTGGGTTACCTCGTAGAAAACCACAAAGCCTGCTAGGCATCTTTTCAAATGTTGGGCTTGTTCCCTCAGAGTTGCAAGAAAGGATACGCTATCAAGCGGGTCTTGCCGAGCAAATTGCGAGTACGATTCGGAAAATTGACGGAGTTTTAGATGCAGAAGTACAGATCTCTTTCCCTGAAGAAGATCCCTTGAATCCAACTGGTGAAAAGAAAGGCAAAATTGTTGCTTCTGTTTACGTCAAGCACTCAGGCGTATTAGATGACCCGAATTCTCACTTAGTCACGAAAATCAAACGACTGGTTGCAGCTAGCGTGACAGGGCTAGACTATGATAATGTGACTGTCATTGGAGATCGAGCACGTTTTAGTGAAATGCCCATTGGATTAAAATCGGGTGGAGATGAAAAGCAATTTGTCAGCATTTGGTCAATCATTGTGGCTAAAGAATCTGCTTCTCGTTTTCGTGTCATCTTCTTTGCATTCAGTTTGCTTCTCTTGCTTTTGACGCTCTTAATGATCTGGACCGGGTGGAAGCTCTATCCACTTTTAAAAAGTCACGGAGGCATTAAGCAGCTTTTCAATTTACATCCTATCTCTGCAGAACCTCCTAAAGAGGAAGAGAAAGAGACTCCAAAGGAAGAAGAGAAAGCGAGTGAAGGGGATAATGATCAGGATAAAGGTGTAACCTAAAGCTCTTCTGCCAGGATTGGAAAAATGATGAATACTAAAAGTCTGATGATGCTCAAGGTTTTGTTGAACCGTTATCATGAGAAAAAAATGAAGGAATTTATCGATTGCTTGCCTTCAGAAAATGTTCAGGCTATTCTGAGTACACAAACGGAAGCATCAGCTCCAGAGGCCGTTTTGTGGGCTTATGAAAATAAAATTGGCCAAGTGCATTATTCTTGGCTGGTCCCCATTTTAAAAAAGATTCCTATTGAAGAAGCCGCGTGGATAATGAGTGCGTTGCCTGTGGCGATTGTTTCTAAATTAAAAAAAGTGTGTCATATCTCCCCGCTTGAAGTGGAATTATCGGCTCCAGCAAAAGAATTTGCTTTGCATTATCTTTGGAAGCAGATTGAGCAGCCGGATGTGATGCCTATAGAGTTTTTGCCGCAAACCTCTCTATCCTTTCTCTTGCAAACCTCAAGAGAGGATTTGTTAGAAATAATAGATCTTCTGAGTATATACGATTTGGCTGACAAAGTACGTCAAATTGTTGATAAAAACCGTTTAAAGAATATTTACGGAAGTCTAAAGCCCATCGAGCTTCAATTTTTGCGTTTTTGTTTGAATAAACAAGAAAAACTAGCCATTTCTCCTCTAAATCTCGCTGATTGGAATGGAGATAGCCAACAATTACGGCAAAAGTTACATAGGCGGGGGCTGAGTCGATTGGGGCATGCTTTAGTAGGGGAATCCGCTGATTTTAAATGGCACTTTTTGCGCAAATTTGATGTTGCTAGAGCTGCTGTTCTACAGCATTGTTCCGAGAAGCAAGACACCTCCAAAGTGACAGCTATCTTAATTCAACAACTTTTAGGTTTGGTGAATTTTAGAAATAAAAAGGATAATCGTGAGCAATAAAAAATTATTATCTTTAATTTATGGAAAAGAAGACGCGATTCATCTAGCGCCTAGCTCTAAGGTCGTTTCTGCCGATGTATTTTCGAAACTATTAGAAGGGCAAGATATTCTTGCTAGGGTGAAAGAAGATGCTGAACGGTATCGAAAAGAAGTTGTTGCTGAATGTGAAAAACTGAAAGAAGCCGCTCAAAAAGAAGGCTTTGAAGCAGGTTTTAAGCAATGGGTTGAATATGTTGCGGACTTAGAAAAAGAAATCAAAGAAGTACGCGGAGAATTTGAGAAAATTGTTTTGCCTGTCGCTTTGAAAGCCGCCAAAAAAATCGTCGGCAAGGAATTAGAGGTTTCAAAAACGGCTATCTTAGATATTGTGACTTCCACACTCAAAGCGGTAGCTCAACATAAAAAAGTTGCGATTTATGTGAATAAGGAAGATTTAGAAGTCTTGAATGAAAATCGACAGAAAATCAAAGATGTGTTTGAGAATCTGGAAACCCTGTCGCTAGGAGTGCGTGATGATATTGCGCCTGGGGGTTGTATTATTGAGACCGAGAGAGGAATTATTAATGCCCAGATTGAGAGTCGATGGAAGTTGTTAGAAGAAGTCTTTGAATCGATGGCAAAGCCTTCCTTAAAAAAAGTAGAAAATGAAGAAGCCACAAAAAGCTCTTAAGCGTTACACAAGATAAAAAGAAGGCAAATCAATGGTTTTTATGGAATGTTCTTTTTATAAAATCTTTCTCCCGTTTCTTGCTTTCCTGCTGCTTGTGGGTGGATCATCGGGTTTTGCTTCGCAAGACCTTCTATTGGCGCAAACAACTCCTGCACCAACTTCAGGAGCTATTCCTAGACAACCCACTATTCCAGCTCCTTCCGCAACACCAGCAGTGCCTCGAGCATCTTCTACTTCGAATCCTTCAACAAGGAATTTACCTAAAAAGCAAAGCGTGACAGAACAGCTTTTGAATAATCAGGGTGGAATGGATGACATCAAGCGTCCATCGCTTATCACTCAGGCGATTGTTTTGACTATTCTGTCGTTATTGCCTTTTATTATCATGATTTTGACCTCCTTCCTTAAAATTGTGATTGTGCTTTCCCTTTTACGAAGTGCTCTGGGAGTTCAACAAGCGCCACCAAACCAGATTATCAATGGTGTGGCCTTTATGCTTAGCTTGTTTATTATGTATCCCACTGTATTAAAGATGTACGATGCAGCACAAAGTGTGATTGAATCAACGCGAGCTCCAGATTCGTTAGTTTCAGTCGAATCTTCTAAGTACATTGTGGATGTAGCAGATGCTTCTAAGGAGCCTTTAAGAATGTTTTTAAAGCGGAATTCAAGTGTTAAGCACCAAGCTTTGTTCTATCGGATGGCTTATCGAATTCTGCCGGAAAATTATCGAGCAACCTTGAAGCCGGATGATTTTATGATTGTGGTCCCAGCCTATATTACTAGCCAGCTGAAAGATGCATTTGAAATCGGGGTATTGATCTACATTCCATTCTTTGTGATTGACCTTGTGACCTCTAACATTTTGCTCGCCATGGGGATGATGATGCTTTCTCCCGTGACCATTTCAATGCCACTCAAACTTTTTCTTCTTGTCATGTTAGATGGTTGGACTTTGCTCATTGATGGATTGGTCAATACTTTCCGCTAAAAACGAAGGAGTACTTTAAAATGCATGCAACGCAGGTCATTCAATTAGCTTATCAAGGCTTGTTGCTGATTTTAATTTTATCAGCTCCTCCAATCTTGGTGAGTATGTTTTTTGGAATTTTGGTCGCGATTTTCCAGGCTGCGACGCAGATTCAAGAGCAGACCCTTTCCTTTACAGTCAAGTTATGCGCTGTGACACTGACATTGATGTTCTTAGGTGGGTGGTTGGGAGCTCAAATTATGA
>NZ_JBFWIR010000023.1:0-42584 GCF_050255895.1 Parachlamydia sp. | reverse complement strand
CGATCTAGGAAAAATTCATACAAAATTTAAAATGACAAATGCATCTTTAAATTCGACCAAAACAATATGGCAACGATTCGTTTCTCTATTTTCTTCTTCTGAAGAAGAAAAAGAATTTCACAAAGTATGGAAAGACGTCATCGCCGCCAAAAAGCATGAAGTCAACACTGAACGCAAGTTGTGGTGTCATTTCAAGCTTTCCTCTTCCGAAGCAAAAATTTTTAAGTTTTTTACTTCCACACTCATCATTCCTTTACCTCTGACACGACCAGCATGGACTCAATATATTATTTCCGAAAATAAAGAAAAACTTCGTTCTTCAGAGGGCAAACTCAAAGAAGCCTATTTTCGCACTGTAGGCAACCAACATTTGCCCAGTAGTTTAGAGGGATCAAGTTTAGGTAAAAGTTTGCAAGAAATCAAAAAAGAAATTAAGGAGTTTACCAAATATTTCGGTTCTTCCCTGAACATGGAAGCAAGACAAGAGCTAGAGGATGCACAGCAACACCTGACGTTTGCAATAAAAATAAGCACAGAAATTGATGCCATCAGTCGCTTAGATAGGATTAATAAGTCTTCTGAAAAAAAAGAAGAACTGCGAAACCGTTTGTCAGATATTTCCTATGAAATTCAATCGAAAATAACACTTCTGGAAAAAGGAAAAGAGTTACTTCTCCCTGGGGGATATACCAATATAAAAGAGGTAAATGGAGTTCAAACAATCACAGGTCATGCGGTCAAATACGTCATAAAGAAACAAGAAAATGACAAATTTTCTTTTACGGTGATTAACACAGGAGCTGGAGCTGGTGATTACAGTGGCACATTCTCTTGGCTAAAATATTTGCTCCATGATGGGAAACACAGTGATTATGTCTTTGACGATTTAGCTAAAGATCAATTAAGCACAGCTTTTTTTGTTTCTCTTTTAGAGCAAAATGTTAGCACAAAGGGAAATGACCATTCCATTTCTCATATTTTCAATATCTTAATCTCAGGCCTACTAGAAGGAGATTCCTCAAAAATTAAAGAGGGTAGACGCCATGCTGTTCAAACAAATGGAACGTGCACGCATGATTCTGTATGTTCTTGGCTAGAAACTCAACTAAGCCCCGAATTGTTTGATGCCTTTAACCTTTATATGACTGGATCGGGCTTGTATCGCCTTCAAAAAATCAGAAAACGACACTCAAGTGCTCACACAATTTCTAAAATCACAGGAACGTGGCAAGAAAGGACTTTAAGCGGGCAAGAATTGATTGATGTATTGACAGAGCTGGGAAAAAGCCGGTTTAGTGAACAACGTCTACAACTTCTAGGTCTTGGATCTTCAATTGACAGAAAAATTCTTCTCACCACAGACAAGCAAAAAAAAATGTTAGAGAAAAGAGATCTCCTCCTTGCTAAGCACAATAAAAAAATCTTAAAAAAAGAGCTTCAAATACTAAAAGGGCAAATTGCACAGTTAGAACATCGGGTTCAAGCTGAAGAAAAAGAAAAATCTAAAGCGACGATTCTTTCACGCATTTACACGGCATGTCTTGGTCAATCCTCTACTTTTGTAACCAACCTCAAAAAAGCGAATGAAGATCGAGAGAAAATTGAAAAAAGATTAACTCAATTAAACAATCCAGAAGTTAAACAAAAATTGATACAAAAGATCACAACAATCAATGATGATATTAAAGCTTCAGAACAAGAAAAAAGTCGCTTGGAACAGCAAAAGGTTTATTTATTACAACTTTCTTTTCTGCCACAAATAATTGAGCAACACTTTAATATCGAAGTTTAGGATTTTGAATCTCTAGTTTCATCCTAAAAATCTCCAAAACCTCCAACCTTCCCGAAGGACTTCCTCCCAAGTCTAACGAATAAGCGTCTTAGCTTGCCATTGTCCATTTGCATCGGGATAAAAATGAACGGGAAGACAATTATCGATCATCCAAGTGTGACCTGAAATTTCCATTAGACAACAGATAGCCCAGTGGATTCCTCCATGAGCAACCACTAGAACAGCCCCTTCTTTAGAAAGAGATTGATTGATTCCCCTTAACGCTTGTTCCATAAATCTTTTGACATGTATATGTGGGCTTTCAATTGCCTGATAACGGTTTGTCGTCATATCGTTCCAGATCTGCATAGAGCATTCGCCTAAATTAGGGATTTCGTAGTGCAACGCTTGCAAACGTGAAGAGATGATTTCCTTCGTTTCTTTGGCTCTTTTAAAGGGACTATAACAAACTGATTTAATGGGAAGCTGAGCCACAATCGCTTCGATTGCCTGCGCTTGCTTCAAGCCCATGGCATTTAACGAAACATCTTCATGATCTATTTTAGCATTTGAAATATTATAATCGGTTTGGCCATGTCGAATAAAATAAAACTCTTTTTTAGTAATCATTTATTACATCTCCAAATGTAGATGCCTTTTTGTATGGTAGAAATCCAAGGCTTTCTTCGCTCCCTTCATTAAAGGCAATTTCTCCACATCTTGCTTAGAGACCCATTTATAACGAGTATGCTCACTAGATAGCTGAATAACGGGCTGTTTATCTAAGACAATTTCAAAGAGATGATAAGTATAATCCATTTCAGGCTTGCGTATATAAAGTTGACCAATAGAGCAAAATAAACTCTCACAGCTAACTTGAATGCCTGTTTCTTCAAATAACTCTCTAAACGCACCTTTTACAACGGTTTCATTAAATTCAATTTTTCCAGCTGGAACTCCCCAAAATCCAGGTTCCTGCTTGCCTTGGGCCAACTCCAAAAGTAAAAGCTTATCATCCACAATGACATAAGTTGCTGCGACCTCTACTTTAGGAGAAAAACCTTCCGGCTTCTCTTCGTAAACGTGTGTTTCTAAGTTCATATTGCCCATACTCTTTTTAGCTTTAAGTATTTGCATTATATTAGATGCGTAATTTCATTGGTATGCAAAATTAAATTTTCAATTCCTCGAAAACACACCCCACAAAAAATCGTGAACTTTAAATTCTCGAATCGAGAAAATAAAATGGAAAAGATTGGTTTAATACAAGGTCGGCCTCGCTTTTAGAATTAGTCTTCCAATTCATTTTATGAGCCGCATTCATAGTCAATATGCGGGATTGACTATCCATTTAGCAGATCACTTTCATCAAATTCATTTTAAACTTTATGCAAGGTCCAAAAAGCAAAAAACTCGCTATGAAAATTTTCCAAATCATTCTTAAAATGCGATCTCAAGCTTCATTTGTCAAATCACTAATGGAAATTTTGTTTTTCAAAGTAATGATTGTAGGAAAAATTGGCGACGGAAGATTCTCCCACTCGAACCATTCCCATCCTTCACATTTATCCGGTTCTAACAGTTGAGGCTCTCCACTAAAACTATCCACAAATACGAATAGCGTAATATAATGTTTTTTGCCGGCATCCATGATATTTTCGACCCAGGGACCAATTTTTAAAGAAATAGCCTGTAAGCCAACTTCTTCCATTAACTCTCTAGAAGCACAGCCTTCGACACTTTCTCCAAACTCTAGGTGTCCACCAGGAAAAGCCCATTTTCCTTCCTCATGCGAGTTTTTTCTTTTACCTAACAAAACTTTATTATTTTTAAAAACAACTACAGCCACACCAATTAAAGGACGTTTTTTGAAATTTTGAAGTTCATTAATATCTAAAATTTGCTCATCCACATTGTCCATTGATTCCTCCCTCAACCATTCAAATAAAAAAATACCATTGACATTGCATTTCCTTACTCATAGATTAATTTTTGATCATATTTGCAAATCCCAAATATGATAGCATTTTTCGCTAAGTCGTCATAACAAAACTCCTAACCTTAACAAGGAAGGCAAAGATGGCATCTTCTAACAAACCGACTGTCCTAGTACTTGGTGCTACAGGTCAGTTAGGAAAAATCATTGCTGATGGTCTCAAAAAAAAGGATTCAGTCACACTTTCAGTGGCAACCAGAAAACGAGAACAATTACCAACGCTTAAAGAAAAATACGGACATGCTGTTTATCTAGATTTTGACGATCCGCGAACTTTTCCTGAAGCTCTGAAAGGTGTAGAAAGACTTTTTTTACTCACAGGCTATACTGTTGATATGCTTGTGCAAAGTAAAGCCATTGTAGATGCCGCTAAAAAGGCCCATGTCAAACATATCGTTCATCTAGGTGTATTTACACCTGAAGAAGACTGCTACGATCCTCATTTCGCTTGGCACCAGATGATTGAAGTGTACATTAAGGCAAGCGGGATTTCTTACACGTTTCTGCATCCGAATTGCTTTATGCAAAATCTTTCAGGATTCTATAGCATGGTTAAGAATGGTAAAGTTCGTTTTTATGCCAATGATAAAAAGTTAGGATGGATTGCCTTAGAAGATGTTGCGGAAGCTTCTGTCAAAATTTTAACTGAAGGTCCAGCGAAACACCACGGAAAAGATTATTGGTTTTCAACAGAGTCTTTAAATTTAGACGAAATTGCCTGGATTCTGACAGAAGTCACAGGCAAAAAATTCATTGCTGACTCACAACCACCCGAGCAATTTATCAAAGATTTCAGCGTTAATGTGACCTACGTAGACCCCTATTTTATTGGAGTACAAAAATTTTTCGAGCAAGTTGTGGACGGTAGAATGGCCTATATTGCTGAAGTCCGCGATGATGCCCCTCTACTCATTGGACGCAAAGGAACGACGCTCAAAGAGTGGGCAAAATTGCACAAGGACGAACTGATTGCATTAGCCTAGGCTCAAGAGATCGTTTTTCTTAAAGCAATATACAATTGGAAATTTTCTCTAAAGGCTGAATAATTTAAAAACGTTTTTATTCTCTCAGCTGGTTCCAAATATTTCGCATGTGATTTTGATAGAAAAATTTTTCTATTCCTTTTATCATATACCGAAAGGCCTTTAACCTAAAACAACAATCAACTTAATACCCACAAGAGAAAAATGTCTCATAAAGTTGAAACTTTTCCAAATGACACCCTTTCATATGTAGTTCACGACAAAACAGGCGAAGAGATTCTCATCGAACTAAAACAAATCGATCCGCAATCCACATTTCTTTCAGAACAATTCAATGAATATAGCGAAATTTTGGCCGAAGCTTATATGCCCGTAGAAAAGCAATTTGCTATGCAGTTTCCTGAATCAATCGGTAAAGACATGTTTTTAAATACACTTGAACCACTTTTTAAAAATGGTCTCAGCAACGTCAACTGGAATTTTGCCGAAGAGAAAATAAGAGCAATTTTAAGACTTTTTTTTGCAGAGGGCTTTGCAAAAAGCATGGTCGTAAATAAAGAAGTATGCGCCGCTTATGATCATCTAATTGTAACTGCTAAAAATAAAGAGACAAAAGCACCTCTTGGAATCATCTATTTCTTTATTTCTAAAGAACAACCTCAAAGCAACGTACGAGTTCCTGTTTTTGGAATTGCTCCAAAAAATCAAAATCGGGGCCTAGGTAAATTATTAATGAGTTCGATTTTAAATCAATTTCCTGAAACCAAAAAAATTCTTCTTTCCACTCGCATAACGAATGAAAAGGCCCTCAATGCTTATCGCACATGGGGCTTTGCAGAAACACAAAATATGATGGAATATTGGGTGAATATGGAATGTGAGATAGAAAAATCGCCTGCTCTAAAAAAACTACAGAACCATACCCCGTTTAAAAGATAAATTAAACTTGTTTTGAATTCTCTTTTTCAGAGAAAGCCTGTTTAATTTTTTCTATATTTTCTTCTAAGCTTTGAGCGTGCGTATCAATTTCCAGATCATAAGCGACGTTTTCATGAACTTTAAAATACTGTCCACGAGCCCCTCCCGCAAATCGATTTCCTCGCAAACGTTCACGTTTCTCCAAAATATCTAGAGGAGTAGTCACTCCTACATACAGAACAGGGTAATCTTTGAGAGCTTGCTTCCATTCACCAACTTCAAGAATACCAAATGCCACGTCATCGATAATCAGATTATATTGCTGGGAAACAAGAAGTATGGCGACATCCTTGAGAGTTCTTGAGATCTTATCAGCGAAAGGACCTGCATGAATTTTATAGATGGGATGGCCTGTCGGATCTACGGCAGGCCTCCAAGAAAAACCGAGAGGAGCAGCCCCTCCTTCCCAGTTATTGATCTTTTCTGGCATAAAACCAATCATTTTATCGAGACTGATATGAAGATACGGTTCTATAAATGCATTTTGAAGGGCCTTCGCCACCGTCGTCTTACCAGAACTCGAAGGCCCGTTAAGATAAATAATCTTAGACATGCATGCCCCACATTGTCTTTAGAAAGAGTCTTAATTATTTAATGGTTTTGTCCCATTTAAGAAATTGACCCAAAGAGCAAGATCTTCTTTGCTTGGACTATTTCCAAAATCTTTTTTAGTTGGATAAATAAGATGAAACACGAGAACATTTCCAGCTCTATCATTAAGACCGACATAGGCCATATGCACAACATCTTTTCCAACAATCATTTTAATTGCAACGAGTGGATAATTTCCCCATTGAGAAAAAGCTGCTTCAAATCCTTTTGGGAACTCTTTCTTCATTTGTGCAATCATTTGCTTCATATCAACAGAAAAGGATTTAATTCCATCTTCTTTTGCCACATGAATCACAGGCTTTGTAAGTAATCGTGGATTTTCTACAAAATTTTTACCTAAATCATTTGGCCCTAAAATATACTCATCGCTAGGCATGCCTTCAGACCTAATGGAAACATAATTTTTTGGGAGATAAAGTGCGACTGCAAAAGGTGCTCCAAGATTGGGCAATAAATGTGTATGCAGCGCATTTTGATTATATCCCGCAGCATTTATTTGAAAAGAGCCTGCTAAAAAGATTGTCCACGCTATAGCGAAACATAATTTTTTCATTATATTCTCCCGATGTGTATGCTGATTGAGTGGTCAGAATAATCATTTTTGATACGAAATAAGCAATTCAATTGCTTGAAACACAAATTGTCATATAACAATTTTAATATCCAATCATTTTGTGCTTCTTGATAATTCGTTTTATTTTTAATCATGCATTTTAAAAAAAGGTAAAATGATGGAAGATAGTAAAAGCATCATCAAAACTAAAATTGAAGAAATCGAAAAAGAACAGAATATACACATCCTGTTTGCTTGTGAATCTGGAAGCCGTGCATGGGGCTTTCCATCACCTGATAGCGATTTTGATGTGCGATTCATCTATAAACATCCAAAAACCTGGTACCTGTCTTTACGTGAAGAATCGGATGTCCTGGACTTTCCCATCAATAGTATTCTTGATATTAATGGATGGGATTTAAAAAAAGCACTTCGGCTCCTGATCAAACATAACGCTATTCTCTACGAATGGATTCAATCCCCTATTGTTTATGTCGAAAACACAACATTTAAAAAGGGTTTTGCAGAAATATCCACTTCTTGTTTTTCGCAAATAGCAACCATGCATCATTATCTAAGCTCATCAAAAAAATATTATGAAAAATGCATCAGTGAGAACATGGTTAAGCTAAAGACCTACTTTTACTGTCTGCGGTCAACTTTGGCAGCGCTATGGCTACATCGTTTTAAAACCATTCCCCCAATGGAATTACACAAACTTATGGATGTAATAAATGAAAAAAAGCTTCTAATTGAAAAAATCCATGTTCTTCTTCAACTCAAAGCCACTCAAAATGAATCTTATTTACATCCGCGTGAAACTGACCTAAATCACTTTTTTTATGAAACAATCTCCTTATGTGAATCTACAGCCTCTTCCTTACCAAAAGGCTTTCTTGATTACAAAGTGTTAAATACGTTTTTTCAGAATACAATCGAAGGATAATTGAAAGATGGATCTAAAAGAGCTTAAAGAAAGTAATTGCATTATTTTTGAGTGCATTAGCGGCAGTAAAGCCTATGGGTTATCCACTGAAACTTCTGATGAGGATATTAGAGGAGTTTTTATTTTGCCTCGAGAAAAGTTTTATTCTTTTGACTACCAAGATCAAATCAATGATGAACGTCAGAATATTATCTATTATGAACTTAGAAAATTTCTCGATTTATTAGCAAAAAACAATCCTAGCATGCTGGAATTGCTTAACATTCCAGAAGATTGCATTCTCTTTAAACATCCTTTATATGACAAAATCAAATCTCTAGATTTTCTCTCTCAATTATGCAAGGATACCTTTCTAGGTTACGCTGTAAGCCAGTTCAAAAAAGCTCGAGGTCTCAAGAAAAAAATCCTACACCCTGTTGATAAAAAACATAAAAGTGTTATGGATTTTTGCTATGTTTTAGATAATCAGCATTCTATTCCTTTATTGAACTTCTTAAAAAATCAAAGTCTTTCCCCCCAAAACTGCGGATTATCCGTAATTCCTCATATGCGGGATCTCTATGCCATTTTTTATGACCCAGACAACGGCTACAAAGGGATCATACATCATGAAAATTCAGGCGATGTAGCTCTCAGTACCATTCCAACAGGCGAAATACCTATTGCAACAATGTCATTCAATAAAGATGGGTATAGCACTTATTGCAAAGACTATAAAGAATACTGGGATTGGGTTGAGAATCGCAATGAAGATCGATTTCATAATACCCTTGAACATGGCAAAAACTATGATTCCAAAAATATGATGCACCTATTTCGCTTATTAATGATGACTGAGGAAATAGGGCGTTCTGGAATGCTTGTCGTTCGCCCTCCTGCACGAGAAGAACTTTTAAATATTCGAAAAGGTATTTTAAGCTTCGCTGAACTTGAGGAACAGATGAACGATAAAGTGCAAGAAATCGAAAAGATTTTTCAATGCTCTCTTTTACCTAAAAAACCAAACTTGGAATACATCAATCACTTGTTAGTAGAGATACGTACAGAATTTTATCAATCTTGCGAACAGCAAAGTTTATAACACAAAAAAACACATTTTATAAGTCGGAGAATTTATGAAAAACCTTATTTTTTATTTTTTTATGTTGTTTAACATCTTTCATTTAGAAGCTTATATGGCTCACCGAGAAGCCCCCTTTGAGCAAGAATGGAAAGAAGAAAACTTAAGTCCTTTTGATGAACTCATATTATCTTGGAATGGCATGCGCCCCACCGAAGGAAAATTGCTTTTTTATGTAAGTGCTAAGGTCAATGAATGGTCTCCTTGGCTCTTATACGCCTCATGGGGAAGTGACGGGCAATCAAGCTTTTCAAACTCGGCTCCAGAGAATTTTGTTAAAGTTTACCAGGATACTTTTGAAGTATTGGAAGGGAAAAAAGCCACAGGTTTTAAAATAAAAATAGTTCCTGAAGATTGTGTCTTGTATAACATCCATCATCTCCATGTTTATACAAACGGGAATACCCCACAATTATTACCTGAGCGACTCCCTTCATCAAACTTAATCCATATCGATGTACCAGGGCTTTCACAAATGACAATTAATCATGCTCGACATAATGCTCTTTGCTCCCCAACTTCCACAACTGCTGTCATACGCTACCTTTCGAATAATGATGCTATTGACCCTATTTATTTTGCACAAAACGTGTGGGATCGTGGTTTCGATATTTTTGGAAATTGGGTGTTTAATGTCGCACAGGCCTCTTCTGAATTAGGCTCATCTTGGAGTTGTTGGGTAGAGAGATTGAATGGATTTGATCAGATACATCAACGGTTAATCCAAGGGACCCCCATCATTGTCAGCGTGAGAGGCCCTTTACATGGAAGTGCTCTGAGTTATTCCGCGGGACATTTGATGGTGGTTATCGGATATGATTCTTTAAATCAAAAAGTGATTTGCATGGATCCAGCATTTCCCTCCGATGATCAAACACATGTTTCTTATGATCTCTCAAACTTTATAGAAGCTTGGAGTCGCAGAGGAAAGGTTGCTTATATCTTCAGTAAGAACCTTTAAGATCTATTAGAAATAACTTCTCTCAATCTGCAACTGTTGGTGCTAATTGAGAGAAGCCAAAAAAATGAGTTCTGATATTGAGTTGTCCTGCTAGCAATTATGAAAGATTTTTATTTGATAAATTTAAACAAAAAAACTGATTGGAAGTGAGTTATGACAAAAAATTATAAAGAGATTACAGCAGATATTTCCATGTATTTATCAAAAATGCGTAAAGAAATTCCAGATGTCATGAATGGATTTTCCCATTTAGCCCAAGCTGCAACAAAAGATGGAGCACTTAATAAAAAGACAAAAGAATTAATAGCGCTTGCTCTTGGCATTGCGGCACGTTGCGATGGTTGCATTGGCTTTCACACCCAATCCTTGGTCAGATTGGGAGTAACTCGTGAGGAATTTCTCGAGACATTAAGCATGGCTGTTTACATGGGGGGTGGACCTTCATTAATGTATGCAGCAGAAGCCCTTAAAGCATTTGAAGAATTTAGTATGGTGTAATGCTCGAGAAATT
Organism: Parachlamydia sp.; assembly: GCF_050255895.1. Lineage (NCBI taxonomy): Bacteria > Pseudomonadati > Chlamydiota > Chlamydiia > Parachlamydiales > Parachlamydiaceae > Parachlamydia > Parachlamydia sp. Next base: position 32,153 of record NZ_JBFWIR010000023.1, on the reverse strand, counting down.
GCTATTTCCTGCGGTTTTGTGTACACTTTGACAATCAGGAATAATCTGCGGTATTTTCTCTTATAGTTAAAAAATAATTTTAAATGCATCAACACACTTAATTTCAGATATTTACATATTAAAATAGAAGAAAGCAGTTTGACAAGATAGATTCTATCGTTTTAGCATATTTATATTGGCCTAACAGCATTGGCCTTGAAAAGGAGGTTTTTATGAACAGGGATGTACTAGAAACTAACTGGGTTCAAGTCCGTGAAATCTTGAGAGAAAAATTCAGCAATTTGTCTGAAGATGACATCAGACAAATTAACGGACGATATGATCAACTTGTCGCTAAGCTACAGCAAAAATATGGCTATTCGAAAGAAGAAGCTGAAGATAGAATCCGATCTTGGAATTTTGATAGGATGGCAGCAGGACCTAGAGATGCTATCCGTGATGAAAAGCTAAGAAGAGAGGATGCAAATACGATCAGAAGAGAAGATACTGCTAGAAGAGAAGATAGAGTCAGAAGAGAAGAAGATAATTCGACTCTTTTCAAATGGCTTCTAGGTTTGGGAATCCCCCTTCTCTTATTGGCTACATACTTTTTAAGTAGTGGCACTAGAACTCCTGAAGTAACAAGAACACCAACGGCTACGCAAGAACAGTTTGTGGTGGAAACACCTGCGGATCGTGCTATTTCGAGTAGCCTGCGTAATGCTTTTCTTTCTCAGCCAAATTTGGCATCTGAACTACAAACCGTTCAAATAACCACACATAATGGTGTTGTTACATTGTCCGGATCGGTATCTAGTAGAGAAATAAGTGATTTTATGACAACTTCAGCTCAAAATGCTTCTGGAGTTAATCAAGTTATCAACAATCTTCAAATCAGATAATTGAACTTGTTAAAGGATCCAAAGGTTATCTTTGGGTCCTTTTAAGGATATGCAATTTAACAAAATCAACATGAATTATCATCTCGTCACTTTTTTTCAACAACACCTTAATCTTCAACATGCCGCTTTCATCCTCATAGATCATGAGGATGCAATGGTTGCAACCGTTTATAAGGTGATGCTTTCTAATGGCACCAAGCTCATTTTAAAAATACATGAACGTTTAAACGATTATTTCAGAGAAATTTATTTTTTGAAATATTTCGCAGATAAATTACCTGTTCCTCGCATTGTCGAAGCCGTACAGCCAGATAGAGGCACCTGTGGAGCTATTTTAATGGAATACCTACCTGGGGCTTTACTTAAAGAAACGAAATTTACAACCAGCCTAGCTTACGAATTGGGCTCTCAGCTTGCATGTATTCACCTCAATCGGATCCCTACCTACGGTGATCCAATTCAACGAGATCATTTGAGTAACAATCCACGCGCCTATTTTACATTCAAATTTAAAGAGGGTTTAGATGAATGTAGAAACCATCTGCCTAAAAAACTCATTGAACAATGCCAATCCTATTATGATGCACATCTCGATCTCTTAAATTCTGTAGACGGTCCTTGCATGGTCCATCGTGATTTTCGTCCAGGGAATCTAATTATTTATAATGGCAAACTGCAAGGAATTATCGATTGGGCTGGAGCACGCGCAAGTTTTGCAGAGGAAGATTTTTGCCTTCTAGAGCATGGAGGATGGCCAAATAACCCAAATTGCAAAAAATCTTTTTTAGAGGGTTATGCAAGCATACGCCCTATTCCTGATTACAAAGATCTCATGCCATTTTTACGCGTGAATATAGCGATTGCAACGATTGGCTTTACAGTCAAACGCGGAACTTGGAAAAACACTCACAAGCGCATATACAAGTTTAATCGACACTTTCTCGAAGTTTTTCTTCAAAACGTCTCTTTTTTCTCAAAATAACAATCTCAGGAGCATTCACCAACTACCAGAGTTTTGGTAAATCCCTGAATCATTCATTGAGACCATGCAACAACACAGTGAAAAGCTCTTTTAATATCAAAACATACACAGAAGTCTCTTGTAATGAATCAATTTTTTTGTTAGGAATAAAACGATTACTTTTTTTAAAACTTAGCTAGATGATTGCTTGCAGTGATGCTCTCAATGGAGATTCAATGGCTTTTTCAAAGGTACTTTACTTCATGACGATGTTTTTCACAACCACCTCAATGATTGCAGAAAGCAAAACACCCAAAATTGCTGTTGTAGGAGCTGGATTGGCAGGATTGACAACCGCATATCGTTTGCAACAAAAAGGCATGGATGTTGATGTTTATGAAGCTCGCAGCCGAGTTGGTGGAAGAATTCTCACTGCAAAGGTTAGAGGCCACATTGCGGAATTAGGTGGACAAAACATCACAGACGGTGGAGAAGCAAAGAATATGCGCCGTTTAATTGAAGAATTGGATCTTGAATTAATAAGTGATACAGTTTCTCTAAATTATGCCTATTACACAGGAAAAGAACTCATATTTGCAGAACAACTTTTAAGAAACAATCCATTTGATCCAGAAAACCTCAGAATAAAACTAAATAAGCTTATGCAAGAATCGACGACAATGCGTGATGTATTGCGTGGAATCCTTGAAGAAGAAAATCCCCTTTATAAAACTTTAGCTGTCAGATTAGCGGGTTATGAGGGGGCCACAATCGAAAAACTTTCCCCTATATATACAGAGACATTGTATCATATGCTTCTTGGTGGCTTGTCAGCAGTTCATCAAGGGGCTGGGACAGAAACCTATATTGATCTTTTGAGCATTAAAGGTGGAAATGCATTACTTCCAGAAAAACTTGCCCAAAAACTAGAAGGCAAACTCCATCTCAATACCCCTCTAAAAAGAGTCTCAAAGAACTTAGACCATACCTTTGCTTTAACATTTCAGGATGATCGAATCGTAACAGCAGATATTCTTGTATTAGCAATCCCCTGTTCAGTCTATCAAGAGATCATTTTTGACCAAAATATTCTACCCCTAACTAGACTTCAAGACATACAAAAGGTGCAATATGGCACGAATGCCAAAATCTTGATCCCTTTTTCCGCTCCCCCTCCAGCAAGAATAGGATTCTTTAATGACCGTCTGGGCTGCTTCTTCGATGTAAATTGCAATATTCTCACCTTGTATTACACTGACATTACAAGTCGATTCTCAGCTGAAACTATTATGGAGACCTATCAACAAGATAGGCCTATGTTAGAAATAGGGTTTGGAAATGCTTTACCACCTTTTTCTACTCCGGTATTAGCAGAAGATCAATCTTTTGCTTCCTATGAAAACCCTGTGGGCTATAGTTGGCCAAATGATCCCTATGCAAAAGGTTCCTATTCTTACATTGCTCCAGGCCAAGAAGCCCAATTGACTACAATAAAAGAAGAGCAAGGCGAAAAAGTTAAGGTACTTTTTGCTCCCATCAACCAACAACTTTATTTTGCTGGCGAGCATACCTCCATTTTACTGGAAGCTCCTGGAACAATGGAAGCTGCCTGTGAATCAGGAGAACGCACATCGCGTATGATTATAAATTCCGTCAATCTTTGAACTATTAGTTTTGCTTCCAAACTTTCAACTGTGCCAAAATTGACGAAACCTCATCCAAAATTAGTTCCTGCATTTGATCGACTTCTCTAAGTTTAAATATTATTTATTGAGTTTATAATCGATGAGCATGTACAAAGCACTTTTCTGCCCATCCGTTAGCTCATTACTATCCAAAAGAGGCATAAGATATTGTAAACCTGAAATAATCCTTTCCTCGCCTTTTTCATTTTCAGTTGAAGGATATTCAATGGATTGCAATTTGGTTTCCACGATTTCCTCAACTTGCTCCAAATCAAATTCTGAGGGATCTACTGAAGTCAATATGCTTCGATAGATTTCTAATTGTTCACGTAAAGCATTGAATGCATTTTTTGTGTCTGACAATTTTTCGGTATCTAACAAATCTTGCATTGTGCATGCAAAGGGAACTTTGGAATAGCTCGATTTGCTGTTTCGGCGCCTCTTCCTTGCCCACATTTCTCGGTCCGATTGTAATGCCATGACAATGAGGAAAAGACGTGGATCTATCTGCTTTTGATTAAACAAAGCAGGATTTTCAATTGTTACCGTCCAATTCTCTTTCCAACGGAAGAAAGGTCTGTATAGTGTTACCATGGAAATATCGGTCACAGGGTCTTTTAAAGTATAGCGTGTTCCCCAAAAATTCAATTTAGCAATAGCAAGTATTTCTCTTGTCGGAGAAATGATGTCAAATGTAGGAAAAAAAGTAAAAATTCGTTCTTCGACTATCCCAAGGGGATTATCCATGGCATCAATTACATCGAATACCGCTCCCCATGACAGCCAACGAGCTTTTGCTCTTGACTCAAGTTGATCATAAATATCCCGGAATTCATATTCGATCATCCAAGAAATAAACTTGCGATGGATGTAGCCCAATCTATATTCTTTTGTCTCAATATCAAAATCGGATGTCCATGAAAACCATCGCTGATTAACAGTAAATTGCTCAGGTAAAGGATCGGGAAGTTGTGCGGATAATGAGGCTCTTAAAAGCCCAAAAGATGCCAATGTAAAAATAATATGTTTCAACATTTTCTATTCGCTTTAAATTTTTGTATAAATCTTTAAAAGATGCCTTGCAGATTATAATGATGGGAAATAATTGTAAATGCTCACGCAATCTCAGAAATCAATTGATCCATGTAACCCTGTTGAAATTTAATTCAACTTTCCAAAAACACTTGGCAAGCAGGAACTCTGATTTCAGTTGGAAGCTTCAACACAATTGATTGATCAATGATTTTTTGCTCTTGATCTGCTACCCGTTGATGATCGTCTGCTATTTTAGATCTCTGAGATCTTAAATCATCCACACGCTTGATATAAACAGTTCATTCAGCCAAAAGTTTAAGTATTTCATGATTAATCCGATCCATCTCCACTCAAATGTAAGCGATATTACAACAATTTTGTTTGGCGATTTCATAAAAAGCACTCAATATATCTAGCCCTAGATCGCGTTGGCCAAACTCCCAAAAATAGCTTGTTTAATACCAAGAATTTTCATGGAAAAGATATCTAAAGATAAGGTTTTGATTGTTTCCTTTGAGAAGGATTGTCTACGATCTGTAAACATTCTCAAAGCTTCTCGCATAGACATAATCCCTATCCCCGAACTTTTGATTGGGAAAAATCAAAAACTGATTTAAGCTATTGCCAAATCTTATTAGAGATAAAACTTAAAATCGAAGTGAAAGGGGTTAATTATGGCATTAGTCGAAAAAATCAATGATGGCATCAAAGAAGCAATGAAAAGCCGAGATCAAATTAGACTCGATACCTTGCGAATGCTAAAATCAAAAATATTAGCTGTGGATGCTCGCTGCAACCTCCCAGACGCAGAAGTTTTAAAGCTATTTAAGACTTACTTTGGCAGCCTAAAAGAAGCCCTGGAACAAGCTCAAACTTTTAATCGACCGGACATCGCAGAGAAATTAAAAAGTGAGCTGGAAATTGTGCAAGAATTTTTACCTAAAGCTCTTTCTCCTGAAGAAACCAAAAAAATCGTCATTCAAGCCATCGCGGATTCTGGAGCCAAAACAAAGAAGGATTTTGGATTGGTGATGAAGAGCATTATGAAACTTAACAATTCGGTTGACGGCAAACTGGCCAAAGACTTGGCAAATCAATTATTGTCCGATTAGGCAAAGAGGAAAAACTATTGGTTCGGGGAAAGGCCATGCTGATTCCCGAACCTCGAAATTAACATAGCGCAAAATCACCAACCTGTATTTGGGAAAACAATTAACTGTAAATACTTTAATTTTTTTTTATTTATGCCCATTCCTTTTAAGTAATGGTGCACCTAAATTTTCTTGGAAAACCACCTAAATACTAATCTAAGGGCTAATTTTAGCAATGCCGGGAAACTAGAATTGGATGAATAGCTTTTTAGTCCTTCCTCATCTTGGTTGATATCCGGATAAATTTCACTGTGGGTGCCTTTTAGATAAGTATTGGCCACAAGAGCAGGATATAACTATGATCGGGTCCGGCAAGATAAAATATATTCAGGTCGTACTTATGGTCCAGTTCAAATGCACATAGATAAAGTTTTGGCCCGGTGTCATTCCCCAATATCCGACTACCAGAGGGTTTCACTTGCGACAGTTTCTGTGGTTCCTTCAATGACAGATTGTTCAGTATTGTGTTCTAAGCTTCCCCATTACGTCATTAAAGCAAGTGTTTTTCGGAAACGAGTCAGGGATATCGAAAACAAGATAGCCCCAATTACAGCCAGAGAAAGAAGCTGTGGCCAAACAATCGATAGACCAGCTCCTCGATACAACACAGCCTGCGCGAACATCACAAAATGCGTGTTGGGGGCCACCAACATAATGTTCTGAATCCATCCAGGCATGCTTTCACGAGGAGTGACAGCACCAGAAAGGATCTCCAAAGGCAAAAGGACAAGTATCACAAGTAGGGAGAACTGAGGCATGGAGCGAGCCATCGTGCCAAGAAAAATGCCCAGAGAGGTAGTGGCAAACAAATGCATAAATGTCCCTGTTAGGAATAATAGATAGGAACCTTTAACGGGCATTCCAATCAGCATTTGTATAATTAGCACTAATGAGACGAATGAAGTGATCATAACGACTAGCGCCATGGACCATATTTTGCTAAGCATAATTTCGAATGGGGTAACGGGCATCACTAACAGGTGCTCCACAGTCCCGTGTTCTCTTTCCCTGATCAAAGCTGCTCCAGTCAAAATAGCCGAAAGCAAAGTAATGTTGCTTATAAGCTCCATCACTCCACCAAACCAACTTTCCGTCAAATTGGGATTGAAAAATATCCTAAAGGGTACATCTACTTGAAATGATTTGTTGATCCGGTGCCCTTGTAAAAAGGCCATGACCTCGGTCATTATAATCTGTTCGACCTGTTCATTGCCTATTAAAGCTTGGTTTACTCGAGTCGCATCAATGTTTAGCTGAACTATAGGTTTTCTTCCCCCAAGCACATCTTGCTCAAATTTGGTTGGAATGACGATCGAAAAAGTATCAAAACCGGAATTCATCCGTTCCTCAACTTCATTAAGAGTGATTAGCGTCGGTGTGCTGAAATAAGGGAGATAAAACGCATCAATAATCCTTTTTGATAGTTGGGAATGGTCTTCGTCAACGATTGAGATAGGAGCTTTGTGAAGTGTTTCAGGCAAGGACATGGCAACAATGTATATGGAGACACTGAAAGCATACAAAATCAGCACCATCAAAATAGGATCTCGACCTAGGCTGATCAACTCCTTAAGTCCAAGATAAAATATATTTACCACTCGCATAGTCAGCGCTCCTGTTTTCTCAATAATGCTATTGTCAATCCCAATAAAATGGGAATAGTCACTATGAGCGGAATGAACCACACCTGGAGATCATGAAAGCCAAGTCCTTTCGAAAAGGTACCTCTAGCAATGGTTAAATAATAACTTGTTGGAAATATATGTCCGATGAAATAGGCTCCCCCATCCAAAGATGAAATTGGATCGAGAATCCCCGAAAAATGGAGCGTTGGAACCATGGTTATGATAGCCGTTCCGACAATTGCGGCTACCTGGCTGTTAGTGAAGGTGGAAAATAGCAATCCTATGCTAGTGGATATAATCACATAAAGGAATGTTGCGGCTGCAAGGGTTAAAAAACTTCCCTCAAGCGGCACATCAAAAATGAGAAGGGCCACTCCAACCAAAAGAATAAAGTTTATCAGGGCCAGAATTACATAGGCGGTTTGCTTGCCAATTAAAAACTCGAGACGTGTTACTGGAGTGGTATAGAAGTTAATAATGGAGCCGAGCTCTTTCTCTCTCACCACAGAAAGCGAGCTGAGAATTGCAGGAATCATGATCAAGAGAAGCGAAATGACACCCGGAACCATCGCCGGAACACTTTTAACATCGGGGTTATAAAGGAAACGCGTTTCAATGGATATCAGCTCTCGTGGAGTATGGATTTCAAGCCACTTCCTCGCCGAGTTTTGTAGCCAATGCAAATGCATTCCCTCCACATAGCCACGGATAATTTCCGCACGCCTTGGCATCGCCCCATCAATCCAAGTCCCAATACTTACCTGTCTGCCGCGCTGCACGTCACGTGCAAAACCGGGAGGGATTTCTATGGCCAAGCTAATTTCACCATTGCGCAGGCGCCGATCCATATCTTCATAGTCTTTAATGGGCGCACGTCTGATAAAGTATCGCGACCCCGCTATATTATAAGCATAATCGCGGCTAATAAACGTCTGGTCTCTGTCCAACACAGCAAAAGAAAGGTTCTCTACATCTATAGTGATTCCGTACCCAAATGCCAGCATTAAGATAAAACTTCCAATTATTGAAAGGGATAAGCGGGTAGGATCACGATAAAGTTCCAATGACTCTCGTAGAAGATAGCTAGTCATTCGCCGAATGTTAAAAAAACTTGAGTTTGTTTTGTTAGGCTGGGCTTTTTGTGCAACGGCCCCAAGGGTAGGGGTCGAAAAACTTGCCTCTTCTTCTTTAGATTCCGCTCTGCCGGCACCCGCATCCTCAAGATACTTGATGAAAGTTTCCTCTAATGATTTCGCTTTGCGCTGTTCAACTAAAGAAGCCGGGGGACCGCATGCCAGCACCTTTCCTGCATGCATCAAAGAAATTCTATCACAACGCTCAGCTTCATTCATAAAGTGCGTGGAAATGAAAATGGTCACTCTATCATTCCGGGCAAGATCAATCATGATTTGCCAAAAAGCATCGCGCGCGATAGGATCTACGCCTGAGGTGGGCTCGTCTAAAATCAGTATTTCCGGACCGTGAATCATCGCGACTGCTAATGATAGCCTTTGACGGATTCCTAAAGGGAGAGATTCTGGAAGGCTATTAATTTCTCCCTCGAGCCCGAACCGAGAGATGGTTTTTTGCACTTTTTCTGAGATCTGTTCTTTGGGTGTATTGAAAAGATGTGCATGAAGAACGAGATTTTGTTTTACAGTAAGTTCGGTATAAAGGGAGAAAGCCTGAGACATATAGCCGACGCGTTTTCGAGTCTCCAGGTCATTTGGATTGAGGATTTTGCCGAATAACTTGGCTTCGCCTTCAGTCGGAGGTAGAAGTCCAGTCAGCATTTTCATAGTCGTTGTCTTCCCACAGCCATTAGAACCAAGGAATCCAAAAATCTCCCCACGTCCTATTTTGAAACTTACATGATCAACGGCCGTGAAATCACCAAACTGCATGGTTAAATTCGTGGCTTCAATGGCTATTTCCGAAACGTCTTCCACTTTGCGGGGAATTATAACTACTGGTTTGTAATCTTTAAGCTGAGTTTCAGGAAGCATGGTGATAAATGCTTTCTCCAGGTTTGTAGAATTTGTCTTCGCCAAAAAATCTACAACTTTTCCTGTAAAAAGTATGCGCCCGGCGTTCATGGCCACAAGCCAGTTAAAACGCACTGCTTCTTCCATGTATGCAGTCGCAACAAGCACACTCATATTCGGATTAACTGCACGGATACGATCTATAAGCTCCCAGAAAAATCTACGGGAGAGAGGATCGACACCTGTCGTAGGTTCATCGAGGATCAATAAGTCAGGATCATGGATCAATGCACAACAGACTCCTAGTTTTTGCTTCATACCGCCAGAGAGTTTACTGGCTGGTCGATCTTTAAAGGAAAACAACCCTGTCGCACGCAAAAGCTCATCGATGCGCTGTTTTCGCTCACGATAGCCTAGTCCAAATAGGCGGCCGAAAAAATCGACATTTTCAAAAACAGAAAGAGTCGGATAGAGGTTTTTGCCAAGCCCTTGAGGCATATAGGCTATCTTGGGGCAGAGCGCCTCACGATATTTCTTGTCTGACATATCTCCATCAAAAACCATTACCTTGCCTGTTTGGATTTCTCGTGAGCCAGCTATGAGAGACAAAAGGCTCGATTTTCCTACGCCATCCGGTCCTATCATTCCAACAGTGCATCCAGCCGGAATATCAAGATCAACAGCATCTAACGCAATGACATTTCCATACCGCAAAGTGACCCCATTAATGCGCACAACGGGCTCTATAGAAGGCGATTTTGTTTGGGGTTGAACGCTCATATATTTACCTGAAAATAAGTTGGCCTTGGTTTTTATTTATCTGCAGATCGTCCGGCCATGGCTTTTCAGGGTCTAGCCTAAGGTACGCTACGCCTGGCAATCCGGTTTTAATCTGAGCGATATTCTCTTTGAGAAAATCTTTCGGTATCTGAGCTTTGATGCGAAACATTAATTTTTCTCTTTCTGTCGCTGTTTCTACTGTTTTTGGAGTAAACTGAGCGACATCAGAGATAAACGAGACGTATGCTGGAATGACATAATACGGAGCAGCATCGAGTATTAATCTCACTTCTTGCCCAATAGATACCTTTCCCGCATAAGCCGTTGAAAGAAAGAAAGTCATATAGACATCGCTTAGATCAACCAGGCTCAATACAGCACCACCAGCTGGGACAACTTCTCCTGCCTGTGCTACACGATACTGCACTCGTCCATCGCGAGGAGTTTTCAAAGCGCTGTCTTTTATATCCGCCTCTATTTTCGCTACGGATCCCTCATTAGCCTCAACAGACGATTTGGCTCCAGTCACCTCTTCTTGTGCGGTTACGATGGCCGCATCATCAGCTTCAACTTGGGCAATAGCCGCGTTTTTAGCAGCAACCGCACTTTTAAAGGACGCATAATCATCATCGGCGGTCTGTTGCGAAGTCGCCCCTTCTAGAACCAACTTTGAAGAACGTGCCAACCTTTTCTCTGAGACTTCTAATTCAGCTTCGCGTTGCTTCAATACCGCCTCTGCAGCAGCTTTTTCACTCTTTTTTTGAATAAGTCTGCTTTGGTTAATAGCAACATCACTTCTCGCCGCAAGCAGCCTACCTTTGGCTTCTCGAAGCTGTGCCTCCAGGACATCAGGGTCCATATAAGCCAAAACCTGCCCTGCCTTGACATAGTCCCCTTCTTCCACAAGAAGCTCCTTAATTTGACCGGCTATCCGAGGCGCAAGATTAATTTCTGTGGCCTCAATCCTCCCATTTCCACTGATAATGTCCTTTTTTTTGTGTTGCATATAGCTTTGCCATAAGACGAAAGCTAGGATTCCGATAATAAGCAGCCCTAGAGCACCCATTAACCACATTTTCTTATCTTTTATCATGATATTCCTTATTAAAATGTCCTAGCAACAAGCCGGTAGATGAATTCATATTTATCTACTATAGCCACCACCAAGTGCGATAAATAAGTTGATTCCACTGGCAAGAAAAGCACGTCGTGTTTGCACAAGATCTTGTTCAGCAGAAAACCTGTCCCGCTCAGCATCCAGAAATTCAAGATAGGGAGAAGTTCCATGTTCGTATCTAATCCATGCCAAACGTGCGCGCTCACGTTGAGAAGCTAAAGCCTCGGTTTGAATAACACTCTGTTCTGCTAACCATGCGCGTTCAGTCAGAGCATCGGCAACTTCGCGAAAAGCAACTTGAATCGTATGTTCATATTGGCTGACAGCTATATTCTGGCGTGCTTTTGCCAATCCTAGATCCGATAAATTTTTTCCCCAATCGAATATCGGAACTGAGATACTTGGAAAGTAAAACCAAAATTTGCTTCCCGGGTGAAACAGATTTTTAAGTTCGCTGCTGGCTGAACCATAGGCTCCCGTCAGTGAAATCGCAGGAAAAAAGGCTGCTCTGGCGGCGCCAATGTTGGCATAGGCTGCCATCAATCTATGTTCAGCAGCAAGCACATCGGGACGATTGTATAGTAATTCGGAAGGCAGCCCTGGGCAAATCTCCTTTATAAAATAAGCTTCGATTTGGGACAGTAAATGATTATCGAGGGTTATAGGTGTGCCAACGAGAAGCGTCATAGCGTTCCAATTCAACTCACGCCTACGTTCAAGTACAGTTAAATCGGCCTTTGCCTGCTGCAAAAGCGTTTCAGCCTGAATGGCTTCATACTTTGATGATGAGCCTTCTTCAAAGCGCCGTTTCATTAAATGGTATGACTTTTGACGGCTTTCAACAGTTTTTTTGGCAATACTAACCAGCTCGTTTAGTTCGCGTTCCATTAAATATGTGTTGGCAATTTGTCCAATCAGGCTTATGAAAGTGGCATGTTCTGCCTCTTCGGTAGCTAGATATTCTTCTAATGCGGCATCTTTCAGACTTCGAAGGCGCCCCCAAAAATCAAGCTCCCATGCATTAATACTAAGAGCAGCCAAATAAGCGGAACTGAAAATTGCGGGGTTGCTTGGTGTTGATGGTGTCGTTGGAGAGGAGAATGTTGAAAGTGCACTTGATAATAAATCACCAGGCAATCGAGTTCGAAGACCAGGGACAATTCCATCGACGGTAGGAAACAGATCCGCCCAGCTATGGCCATACACTGCTCTTGCTTCGTATATTCGTCCTATGGCTATTCTCAAGTCCCGATTATTATCCAGCCCCAGCGCGATCAGTTGTTGGAGAGCCGGATCGGTAAAAAAGTCTTGCCAGCAAAGCTGCCGGATGTTCGAGCAGTTCTGTGTACATTCTTCTCTGGGATATGTCTCTGCGGTAGGCAAGGGAGGTCTTTCATAGACAGGAATAAACGAACAACCGGATAGCATTACCGATAGGTAGCAGAATAAGCATTTTCTGGATAAAGTCTTTATACTTTTCAATAACATTTATTCTCTCAGTCAAATGAAAAATGGCCAAACGCCTTATGTTTGCACCTCTTGTTTTCAATACTCGTTCTAGAGCTTTTAAAAGGTAGAACGACTAGCATTTGAATCCATGATCAATGCATGAGACCTACCGATATCCCATATCATGAAAAAAATGGAGTAAATCACAACCATTTTTTTTAATCCAGAAAATTGAACAAAGAGAAGCAGGGCTTACAGGTAGTTAAACACGATGCTGGCGAGAGCCTCCTATACAAAATAAATAGGCCGCGGTGTAATTTATTTTCAATATGTAAGCCTTCCTTTTTTGGTATTCTGAAAATGCTATTTCGCAATGGCATTCAATTCAACCTACACATGAGAAAGATCGACCTCCCCCAAATATATTCGAAGACTAGAAGGTATTATTAAAGAGATTGTAAGAGATTCTCTAAAAAAGCCATCGTAAAACTTTTAAGCGTAGCTAAAACACTATTTAGGTAAAAAAATGAGTCTGTGGAAAATCGCACATCAAAAAGAATGATGAAAGAACAATATTTATATAAAAGAAGATCAAAATAACTGTAAAGTTGCCCTACGAGCTACTTCGATTCGCAATAACCCTGTATTCATGAGCAGCAACCTTGCAAAACGATATGTTTTCCATAAGTTTAGAACTTATTTTTGACGATATGCAAGTAATGGCGTTAGAATCTCACCATTGTGTTCATACTTGCCCCATAACTGGCAGCATCAAATAACCGCAGCATCATTGCAAGATTCCGAGCATGCGGAGAAATGTTGGCATCGAATACACACACCGTATTTTTTCTGATGGACTTTCAACGGTTCTTCATTTGAAGCGTCAGTTAAGTGGCAGATTCTCCTTGCACATACAATGATTTAAATGGATTAAGAATTCGGTTTATTTATGCCTAGATTTTCCCGAATGTATTCTTCGGGAGTTTCAATAATTCTTGTTATGAATGTTGCCAGACTCTTTTGAGAAATCACCGAGCCTTTCTCCGGTTCGCCTTTTCGGGTTATTTCGTAATCCACTTCATCGGCGATAGTAAACCAGGTTGGCCTTAAAATCGTGTATTCAAGGTCTGATGCTTCTATCGTATCGGCAGCTTTTCGGTAAGGCGTTAAAATGGGACTTACAGGCTCATTGTAAATATTTATTGAACTGATAAATATGAGTTTTTTAACGCCTATTTCATGCATTGCTTTAACAACGTTTTTTGCCATCTGTTCCAGATCTCCCGCGAGATTTGCATATACAATATCCTGTCCCGCTATTGCTTCTTTTAGTTGATCAAAATCGAGAACATCCCCCTCAATAATACGACAGTTGGAAACATTTTTATTTCTTAACCTATTTTTGTTGCGTAAAAATAAGGTAAGGTTAATTTCATTCTTTTTTACTAAAATATCAAAGACATCTTTTGCGATATTTCCACTGGCGCCTAGAATAATTATATTTTTCATTTCTTCTGTAGGTTATTTGAATTATTTTTTTAACGATGCCATATCAATAACAAAACGATAATGCACATCCCCTTTTATCAATCGATCAAATGCCTCGTTAACTTGCTGAATACTGATTAATTCAATATCGGCAGTGATGTTGTGTTCTGCACAAAAATCCAGCATTTCCTGCGTTTCGGGAATACCTCCAATGTTAGAACCTGCAAAACTTTTTCTTCCTTTAACAAGGTTGAAAGCTCCTACCGGCAATGGGTCTACTGGTAGTCCAACCAATACTAAAGCACCATCAACTTTTAGCATGTCCAAATAATTATTTACATTGTGTTTTGCAGATACGGTATCCAGAATTATATCCAATTTAGATTGCTGTCTCATTTGTTTAACATCAGTGGATAATAACACTTCATCTGCTCCTAATCGCTTGGCATCCTCTACTTTCGAAAGGGAAGTACTGAATACGACTACATGAGCACCCATTGCTTTGGCAATTTTAATCGCTAAATGCCCCAAACCTCCAAGGCCAATAACGCCTACTTTTTTCCCAGGACCAGCCTTCCAATGCTTTAAAGGTGAATAGACCGTAATTCCCGCACAAAGCAAGGGTGCAGCAGAAGCTAAATCAAGTTTTTCAGGAACACGTAAAACATAATATTCGTCCACCACAATACTTTCTGAAAAGCCTCCATAAGTGCGCCCTCCCATGTACTTATCAGGAGAATTAAACACAATGGTGCTACCTGGCTCGCAAAATTGTTCTAATCCTTCTTTGCAATATTCACATTTTCGACAGGAATCTGCAATACAGCCGACTGCAGCTAGATCACCTGGTTTGAATTTAGTCACTTGGTTACCAATCTTTGTTACCCTACCTACAATTTCATGTCCTGGAACAATCGGGTAAACTGTTCCACCCCATTCGTTTCGGGCTGCGTGTAGATCAGAGTGGCAAATACCACAGTAAAGGATGTCTATTTCCACATCGTGAGGCATTATCGCTCTGCGTTGAATATTGACCTGTTTTAATGGTGCATCGGCAGCCTCTGTGCCAAAGGCTTTAACTTTAAATGATTCCATCGCTTGACTCTTGGTTAGATTTTAATTTCAATAATTTATTGTTCTGATTAACTAGTTATCACTTCATTTAAGCATTTTATTGCATTCAAAGTTCTAGGGTATCCTACATAAGGCAGTAATTGCGTGATCACACTTAGTAAAGTTTCTTTATCGTTACCAACATTGACATTACCTTGAATATGTCCTTTTATTTGCGGCTCGGTTCCACCCAATGCTATAAGCATAGAAAGCGTTAAAAGCTCTCTTGTTTTTGTGTCCAGCCCTTTTCTGGTATAGTAATCACCAAAACAATTGGCCGACAGATATTTTTGGATGTGTATTTGATCCCCTGGTGATTCCTGATACATTTTATCAATCGTTTCCTTGAAGATCACCTTTTGTACTGCCAATCCTTTTTCATACCGGTTTTCGAGTGTGGTTGTAGATTGACCTTCTAATGGGAGTTTTATTCCTCTGCTTTGCAATACTTCATTTCCAGCGTGGATAAAATCTAAAACTTTTGAAATCCCTACATAAGGCACTGACTGGTAAATAATTTCCTTAATTTCAATAGGGGTTATACCCACATTAAGAGCACCACCAATCATTGCTTTGAATTCAGTTAAAGCCTGGCTTCCAATGGTTGATGCCAAAATCATCATTACTCTTGTTTTTGCATCCAAGCTCCCGTAGCTAATCACCTCATCAAAAGCAAAATTGTCAAATAATTCGATTAGCTCAGGATCTGTTACTTGTAGCATTGACTCATGTTTTGGAAGTAATTCCTCATGGTTTCTGATCGCGGCTTCGGTCAAATTAATCTTTGCAGGCTCATATCTTGCAGACTGAATGCTGTTATATTCCTCATCGGTTACGGGCTCCAGCCACTTAACTGCACCTTCTGCACTATTATTGGTTATAGCAATATGAGTGAAACGACTATCATTTGCCGCGCCGTGCCAATGCTCCACGTTTGACGGAATAATGACTACATCCCCTCTCATAAGCACTCTTGCAGGCTTGTTCCTTTCCTGATAATAGCCTTTTCCATCGGTAACAAGCAAGATTTGCCCTTTCGCATGTGTATGCCAGTTGTTTCTACTCCTTGGCTCAAATACGACATTACCTATTGTATAAGTTCCTGTTTCATCTTGAGGAACTAAGATTTTCACCCATGCAGTTCCTGTAAAATAGTCTGTCGAAGCTTTTTCACCTCTGGGAAAAATGGTATTTTGATTTTCCAATGTGCTCATAACCGCCTTTTTATTTCTTATAATCCCGTTCTTTTTTCCAATTCTTCTGGATAGCGACTACCCTCCACTTTGATTGTTTCAAGTGTGGAATTAATGTCTTGCAATTCTCGGGAAGTCAATTTAATACCGACTGCTCCGATGTTTTCTTCCAGGCGGCTTAGTTTCGTGGTTCCGGGAATAGGCACGATCCATGGTTTTTGAGCTAAAATCCAAGCAAGTGCGATCTGGGCAGGCGTTGCATTTTTTTGTTCCGCTATCTTTCCAAGCAAGTCGATCAAAACCTGATTGGCTTTTAAGGCCTCGGGTGTAAAGCGGGGTACAATGCTTCGAAAATCCGATTTATCGAATTTTGCATTTTTATCAATTTTTCCTGTAAGAAATCCCTTGCCCAAAGGGCTGAACGGAACCAAGCCGATGCCGAGTTCTTCAAGCGTAGGCAATAACTCGTCTTCCGGTCGTCTCCACCAAAGAGAGTATTCGCTTTGAATAGCGGTAAGGGGCTGGACAGCATTTGCACGGCGAATAGTCTGTACGCCCGCTTCTGAAAGACCCCAGTATTTGATCTTCCCTTCGCTAATTAAGTCTTTCATAACTCCAGCAACATCTTCAATGGGTACTTGTGTATCCACACGGTGTTGATAATATAAATCAATCACGTCGGTACCTAAACGTTTCAACGAGCCTTCTACAGATTGTCTAATGCGATTGGGGTGGCTGTCTTGCACCTGTTTTCCATCCTGCAATTTAATGCCAAACTTGGTGGCAATTTTCACCTTATCCCGGTATGGCTTCAATGCTTCACCTACAATTTCTTCGTTGGTATATGGACCATATATCTCAGCCGTATCAAAAAAAGTAACGCCGCGTTCCACGGCAGCTTGAACCAGTGAAATTGCGGCTTGTTTATCCAAGATATGGCTGTATGCATAGTTTAGTCCCATGCAACCAAACCCAATGGCTGATACTTCAAGATTGCTTTTTCCGAGTAGTCTCTTTTTCATTGTTATCCCTCCTTCTCCACTTAAAAGCCTAGCATTTGCAATGCCTTCGCTTATCACTTAAGCTAGAATCAGCACTTTTTGTAAACTTAATTTTTAAATTTACTATATTCTGCGTTCCTTACTCTTTGTAAGAAAAAGAACCTGGTGTAAATAATCACAATGCCTTAAGCAACTGGGAGAAAAGAATAAAGAGAGGTGGCACCACGATATCAACGAGAGCCGCCTATACAAAATAGGCAAAAAGAATGATGAGAGAACAATATTTACAAAGATAAGAATGGCGACAAGTATTGCTTGTGAAGCTTTTAGATTCATTTTCTAAAAAAAAGACTTCCGGAGAAGCATAGGGAGGTGGACGCATTCAGAACTTTTAATTTGACTACTTTATCGCTTAACTTACCGCCTAATTGCGGATTCAATCTATAGGAAATTGTTATAAACCAAGCCGATAAAATTTTTCATCACAATCCATAGGTTGGCAGTATGAAGGCATGCCATTCCTTGCAATTTCACGAAATCCATGCTTTTCATAAAAACGATGCGCAGCTCGAAAAGCAAGAGTCGTTCCTAAATAAATTGCATTAACGTCGCGCTCTTTAGACCATGTTAAAACTGTATCGAGCATTTTTTTGCAAATCCCCGTTGACTTCGATATTCTTTATTAAGAAAAACGTCTCTTAGCTCAAATGCACTGTGATCAATATCGATCACTGCAATAGTTCCAATGACCTTTCCATAAAAAAAAGAGCTACCCAATAGTTGCCCCTATTTTTTTGAAAAGACTGAGAAAATTGATTGAAGTTCTTTTTGTTGTCCTTCTTCAATTGGAAAGTTGAATTCTCCTATTTGAATTCGTTCTATCAAATCAATAACTTCAGATTGGCATTTAGGTTCGAAAGACTGAATTGCAAAAGACATGTTGATAACTTATTTAACGGTGTTTGACTCATTCTAAGTAATCATTGACCACTTCCATACAAATACCTGGCAGCTTTCCTAAAATTCAATTGCACTAGATGGATTTCATAGCTATTTACTTTAACCTCTTTAAGAGATTGAACAGCATTTGTTCCCGCACCCGTAGTTTTGAAAGCAAAGCTTTTATTGGCATCAAGTAATTCTTTATGTCTGGTGTTAGACCTGACACCAGAACTCCTGCGATGCTCGATTAGCTGTATCCTCAGTTCTGAGATGCTATACATAGATATCGAAAAAAATCCCTATTTCACACATTCGTAGAGAATCATTTGGGCATTTTCATCGGCTTGTGTGCGTGTGTAAGGAATGAATTTGTTTTTTATCTTAAATCCTATGCCTTCAAGAATTTCATCTAACTCGTTATGGACATATAGATGCAAACGAAATTCTTCTACTTCTGTTTGAACAATTCGATTGTTTTCCCACAGCTCTTTTCGGCATAAACGCGTTTCAATGTTTGTTACAGTATCAAAATGAAAAATTCGATTATGTAAAAAGAGAGAACCGTCATCTTTTTTTATCCAACGCCCTGACCAAATTCCTTGGGGTTCTCTAACTGCTTTTAATGTCTCGATTTCAAAGATGAATTTTCCATCATTGGCGAGACACTCAAAAATTTTTCTCAAAGCTTGTTGAACATCCACAAGATCTACCAGAAGACAAAATGAAGCGCTTGGTATAAAAATAAGCTTATAGGATATGTTGGAAGAAAATGTTTCAAACGAAGCTTCAACTAATTGTGGATTGATTTTTTTTTCAAAACACTTATTTCTGCATACTTCCAGCATATGCGGTGAATTGTCAAATCCAGTTACATCATATCCTTCTTCGATTAGTGGAATCAAAAAGCGCCCCGCACCACACATCGGTTCAAGAATTGATCCGTTAGCTTCTGCTGCGCATGCTAAGTAGTATCTTAGGGCATCTAGTGGTGCGTGAGGATTATCTAATACATAAAATTCCGTGCATAACTCTCTATATGACTCAGATTGTTTATTCATACCATCCCTCCGATTATTGATGAGGAAGATTACATTAAAATTCCTATTTTTGCATTTCAAAAAATGTATAAAATTGGCAAAATTTATTACTCAAATAATTTGATTTTTTTTGAAACCGTTTAAAGTATTATGAATAGCTTTTGCTTATAGGAAATATCTTAGAATGGATTACCATCAAAAAATAGTTTCATGTTTTATGGGCGAATTTTATTTTCTATCTAATTTTTATCCTGCAAAGGTCGAATTTGAGGGGATCACCTATCCATCGGTTGAACATGCGTATCAATCAGCAAAAACCCTAGACATTTCTATTCGCAAACAGATCGCGGTTCTCTTTACGCCATTAAGAGCAAAGAATGCTGGAAGAGGGCTGACTATTCGCAATGATTGGGATCAAATTAAATTAGAAGTGATGGAACAATGTGTACGATACAAATTCACTCATCATGCATTCCTAGGAAATAAATTGCTCTCAACCGGTAATGCATTAATCGAAGAAGGGAACGATTGGGAAGATTATTTTTGGGGAATTTGCGATGGAAGAGGCGAAAATCATCTCGGTAAAATCCTCATTAAAATCCGTTCAGAATTACGCTCCAAGTTATCCCCCTAAATCTTAGCTATAAATTAAAATGGTTTACCGGCGATGAATCAGCATTTGGGAATCGATGAAAGTGATTTCAAAGGGTTGTTGACCCTGTAGCAGAGATTTTTAAGAAGCAGAGAGTTTTGAATGGGGACAGTTGGATGATTTCAGAATTTTTGATTGGAAAAAGCTCCTAGCAAATCACCCTAAGCTATTTGTTCGAAGAAGGATATTTTATGCATACGGAAAAAAAAGAAACTGGCCAATAATGCTGCTATATGAAAAATTTTTCATAGTGATGCTTTTAATTTACGTCCCTCTCTAAGTAATGTGTTGGCAATGTTCATTAAAAATGAATGTGAACTGTCAGAATAATCGACAAATTGCTTAATCAAAAATTCGTGACTTTGGTGATCATCGATCATCTCAGCAGATGGATTTGAAGCAAAACATATGTAAAAAGCATTTATAATGATCGTAGAATATGCAATGAGCTTGGATTGATGGAATTTTTGCCAATCAGTGATTTCAATTTCTCTGCCAAGGTAGGTTTGCAGTAAAAGTTCTTCTAATTCGTGGGTGTATGCTGTAAACATCGAAAATAAAGCTAGATCATAAAATGGATCATGGTAGTTTACGTCACCCCAATCGATGAATTTCGCTTGTCCATTGATAATGAATATATTACGAGCATTAAGATCAGAATGTGTATTCACTTTTTCGATCGACAGCTTGTTCAACTCCACATAAGCATCACTCATCATATTGATCGCTTCATCAAACTCAGGTTTTTTGCCTGCTTTATGGACCAAAAAATAATAAGCGTCTTTGTAAAGTGCAAGGCAATCGTAATGGATCCATTCTTGAGTTGGCGTTGAATGCAAGATTTTAATTGCCTTTGCAATGCTGACACAGGCTTCTCGAGTACGCACCTGGTCAAACGTGATCGTTCCCCTTTCAAAGAATTCCATGAGGACAAAGCTTTTGTCCTTAGCTACGTAAAAGATTGTAGGACCGATCCCAAGCTGACTTGCGAGATTTAGCATATACAGCTCAGAGTCTATTTTCGAATTCTCTGTCAGCTCGTAAAGGCGCAGAACGTATTTTTGGTTGTTTAGAGTGACAATATACTTTTCATCTGTAGAGAATCCTCCAAGCAACAATTTTGCAGTAATCTCACTTTGTTCAATTTTCGGAAAGCATTCCTGTAGGGCATTTTCTAAAGTTGTCGCGCAAAGATTCGCGGCTAAACACAAAAAAAGTAAAACACTTCTAATAACTTTCATAAGTATTACCAAAATTTCCTTTCAAAGGTTAAAAACAAAAAATATTTTATAAGAGACTTATATTTATAACAGTAGATTTAACCATTTAGAACTCCCTTGGTAGGATCTAAATTTTTCTGCTAATTTAGTGGAAATCGTCGATCAGATGGATCGACATGAAAAAGCCGATGAAAATTTCTATGTAACGGCTAATCTAGTGAGGAATTTGGCAACGCGTGCAAGAAAGATTTTTGAGAGTTCTGAAGTAGATGAAAAGCAACAACTATTGAATTTTGTATTTTAGAACTTAAAATTAGACGGGAATAACTTACAATCCTACGTGAACCATCTCACTTATATACAAGTGAATAACAGTTTAGAGAGATGGGGGCGGATGGATGCTTTCAGAACTTTTGACTGGCCCGCTTTGAAAATTCCCCACTTTACTGCGTTTGAAAAATTAAGAAATGTACTTTAAGATTTTTTATTTGAATTTATCAATACTGCACAAACAATGCTAAATGCAACACCTGCTAAAGCAAAGCAGACGTATTTAACATAAGAATGGGAGTTATGGTTTATTAAAGTTTTAATCGTGTTTATTTCATCCATTACAGATTCCCGAGATGAATCAAAGCAGTGATTAAAATTTTCTCTCTTCATCTTACTTAGGGTCCTATGGGTTTCTAAAACGTATTCTCGTGCATAATAAGCCTGTCTTTCAGGACGTTTTAGATTTATAGTTCTTTCGGCATCTCGTTTTAATAAAACTTCAAGAGGCGGAAGCACCATAAAATAAAACTCACCTTTTTGCTTTTCTCTCCACGGAATTTGCGCGTCTATAATAATTTTACCTTTAATGGATTGAATTCTTTCTTCTAGAGTTCGATCTGCTGTCGACTCAGTGCATACATTTTGTTCAATCAGATCGTCTCGATCGATATACGTCCACTCACTTCCTAGATTCTTTTGAAGAGCTTGACCCAAAGTCGATTTCCCACTGCATGAGGGACCAAATACAAAGATAATATTAGACATTTTTATCACCTGATTGAATTTATATGAGTTAATCCTAAAATTTTAAGATCTAAAGTCTATCACACTTAGAGATAGATGTGTTATATGAAGAGTAATTTTAAAAACGTAAAATGGGTTGCACTGCAAAAGTATGAAAGTTGTAAGCGATATTCTTAGTAAACGCCTATATAGGCTTGAGGATCCTTTTTCTCGTGATTGGATCGCTGATTTCTCTAGCTTTATGGAGTTTATCCATGACAATCCTTCTAATATACAAATTCTCAAATCAATAAACGAGCAAAAGGACGATGCACATATTCCTCTAAGTCAAAATCTAGAAGACTTATTAAAAGAAGGCACAAGATGTCTCAAAGCTATTCAAAAAACTATTGGCAGAAAACATGAGGCGAGTCATTCAATTGATGAACTTTTAAAAACTGAAATAGATCTCGAAAAAATACAAAATCCATTTTTTGAATTAGAATCTGTCTACCATAAATATTATGCAGACTTCGTTTCTCTTTTCCGAATCTTAGCTCAAGAAGATATAAACACCTTCATTTCAAATTATTGCATTCTCAGTTGCATGTAGTTGCAAGATACTGTTCACTTGAATATCGACCTCACTTTTTCTCCTTATCTCCAAAAATGCAAACAGGATATTGAAATTCTTTCAGGTCAACGAACAACTTCTGTATGGGGCAAATGGGATGTACTTTTGAAATGGGCTGAGTGGACAAAGAATGGCATATCTCCGATAAATGATGCATTTGAACGCAACCTATCACACCTATTTACAGGACTGAAAATTGCTGAAACAGTTCA
The DNA here is from genome assembly GCF_050255895.1 of Parachlamydia sp. Classification (NCBI taxonomy): domain Bacteria; kingdom Pseudomonadati; phylum Chlamydiota; class Chlamydiia; order Parachlamydiales; family Parachlamydiaceae; genus Parachlamydia; species Parachlamydia sp. The sequence goes on along the minus strand of NZ_JBFWIR010000023.1, from coordinate 8,996 downwards.
ACGTTGTGGTTTGTTCTTTTTACAACGTCTCGCGGGTATGAAAACAGTAATTTCTGATTCAGAGGTATGTTTAAAGGCTATGGAGTTGTATTTAGATAAGCAAGACCAATATTGGATTATTGCTCACATTGCAGGTAAGGTAATGATAGGCAGCCCTTCTTCATTAAAAAACTTCAACGAGATAAACGACCCCATAAACTTTTAAAATTATTGGTAGATACAGAATCCTATTCTCCTATGGACTTCAACCCTCCCTCTCACACTCTTGGTGAGCTGGAAATCAAAAATGAGTTGAAAAGATTGTTTTTCCCTAATGACAAGTTTGCTGGTTCTGTTGTTCACCTCAGCGAAATTGATTATTCAATCAATGCTGCGAACATTCTAGAACATCTTTCATCTATCAGAAATTCAAAAAAACAGCTTCCTTCTTTTGATTTACGACAGTACATCAAATCCTCAGCTTGTTTCTGCTAAGAATTTTCCGGCGTTTTTCCGACAGAATACCCACCCGTTAATGCATCTTCTCTCGAGATCCTTTTCTGGAATTCCGACACCTTCCGGTTTCGTTCTTTATTCTCTAGATTTTTCTAAAATTAAGGCATGGAAGAAAGCAATTTTAAAGTTCACATGCCGTCAAAGAAGAATCTCTCTGCTGACTCATTAGCAGTGGCTAATTCCTGCCGTCTTGGAGCTTTTTTTAATCTTCTTTTCCAAATAGACAAACGTAACCATCCGGAGCTTTATGAGCATAACCAAAGTGGAGCTTCTCCCAATCAAGCCACAAAATGGCCTGATGGCATTTGCAAATGTGGAGATTGATAATATCAGTTCGATTGGCGTCCACAAAAGGCGCGATGGCACTGGCTATAGAATCACTTATCCTACTCGAAAAGTTGGCGAACAGAATCTCACAATTTTCCATCCTACCGAGCCTTGTTTAAGCAAGGCAATTGAGCAGGCTATTTGCAATAAAGCCGAGGAGATGTTTGGAGAACATTCAATCACGTAATTTTAAATAGGTAAAAATATGTATGAATCAAATTGTCTTCGACATATGAGCCAAAATGAGATCCCTTTCCAAGGTCCCCTGATCTGTGATGGAAATATCCATCGTTTTTCTCGAGACGCCAAAAAAAATCAACCCGATGAGTGGTATGTAGCTCATTTAGGTTTTCTCTCTTCTAGTCAGCCCTATCTTTGCTGCTCTTATGGTTCTTGGAGTGATGGTTGCAAGTTTGAATACAAATCGTGGGAAGATTCTAATAAAGTCTACTCTTCAGCGGATCGCAAAGAACTGCAATCGAAGATTGAAGAGAACAGACGTTTAACTTTGATAGAACAGCAAAAAAGACATGAAGAGGCTGCTAAAAAGGCAAAGACAATTTGGGACTCTGCTTCCTCATTTGGAAGACATCTCTACCTTGAAGAAAAAAAAGTAGAGGCTTATGGAATTCGGTTTAATGAAACCTATTCGCTCTTTATTCCAGTAAAGAATATAGAGGGAGACATCCTCAGCCTTCAATTCATCTATCAAGAAAACGGTAAGTTTTTAAAGCGATTCTTGCCAGGCGGAGAGAAACAAGGCCATTTTCATCTGATTGGCCAAATTCACGAAGAGAGCCTTATCTGCATTGCCGAAGGCTATGCGACTGGAGCAAGTTGGCATGAAGCCACCTCTCACCCTACGGTAATTGCCTTTGATTCTGGCAATCTTTTCTCTGTAACTCAAGCTATTCGCTCTCGTTATCCCTCACATCGAATCCTAATTGTTGGGGATGACGATGTTAATGCCAAAATGAATGTAGGGAGACAAAAAGCTACAGAAGCGGCTGAGACTCACAATTGTCTTTGCATTTTTCCTGAATTTAAGAACCAGCGTTGTGGAAAACTTTTTACTGATTTTAATGATCTACATGTATCTCACGGTCTTGCAGAGATTCGAATTCAATTAGAGTCACTAGTGTCAAAACAAGAGACTATTAGCAAACATTTATCCTTTAAAGACATCGATCTGTTAATCGATCAAACCAGCTCATTTGAAGATTTGACTGGGTATGTTTGGAAAGCATTTTTAGCAAATAAGAAGCATCTCAAAGGTTCTGAAATTAAACGTTTGAGTAAAAAAATCGCCAACAAAGCAGGAATCTCGGTCAAAGATCTTGAAGATGAAGAAGAAAGAAAAGAAATCAATCACCGCTCCATTGCCTTATCAGTTATTGATTCATTTGGTCATGGCAATCTAGTAGAGCACTTAGGAAAAATTTGGAAATGGAATGAAACGGGGCTTTGAGAGCAAGTAGAAGACCGTCTGATGAAAAGAAAAATCCACGAATTGATGGATGACAAAAAGATCACCAAGTTTTCAGTGGAGTCTGTACTGGACATTACCAAGACCGAAATTTTTATGGCAAAGCACCAGTTTGATATCGATACGCGAGCCATTAATTGTTTGAATGGAGAGCTGCACTTAAAGGAGGGAACATGGCATTTACAGCCTCATGATAAACACAACTATCGAACGACTCAAATTCCTATTGCTTATGATCCCCAAGCTACAGCTCCTCGATTTGAGCAATTTTTAGAAGAAATCTTCCAAGGGGATGAAGATACTGAGGAAAGGAAGATTACTGTTTGTGAATTATTGGGCTATTCACTGTTAACCTCCTGTGAATTTGAGAAGTTTGTCATTCTATTGGGCAATGGATCCAATGGCAAATCCGTACTGCTTCATGTTGTTGAGTATTTAGTTGGTACATCTCACGTCTCGGCAGTTCAGCCCCTGCCAATTTGATAATCGATTCCAGCGTGCTCACTTATTTGGCAAGCTGGTCAATATTGTAACCGAGATTGCTGAAGGTGCCGAAATTGCTGAAGGTGCCGAAATTGCTGATGCAGCTTTGAAGGCAATAGTCTCTGGAGAGCGCACTACAGCAGAACATAAACATAAAAACCCTTTCGATTTCCATCCTTATTCTACTTGTTGGTTTGGAGCCAACCACATGCCTCATTGCCGTGATTTTTCCGATGCCATTTTTCGAAGAGCTATCATTCTCTCTTTCAATCAAAAATTTGAGGGGCCTGGTCGAGATGTGCACCTACGTCAGAAGCTCCAGATGGAAATTTCGGGCATATTGAATTTAGCTTTAGAAGGAATAGCTGGAGTTTTTGAAAGAGGAGAATTCACCTATTGCCCATCTAGTGAAGCGGCTAAAAGGAATTGGCGATTTGAATGCGATCAAGTGGAGCAGTTTGTAACCGATGCGTGTGAAATAGCTTCTAGTCTTAGATCGAGCAGCTTAGATATCTTTAAATCTTATACAGATTGGGCCAAAGAGATGGGAGTAAAGCGCATACTTGGGCACAACGGCTTAACGCAACGATTGCAAAAGTTAGGAGTAGAAACCAGTAGAGGAACCAACGGAAAGAGAATGTTGTCAGGTATATCTATTAAATCGATCTCTCTGAATGACATAGGTGACGCAAGTGACGCTTAATTTTCACATTTATTTTATCAAAAACAAACGCATGGCTAAAAAAATGGGAGCATACAAAAAATGATCAAAAACAATTTAGAAAATAGCGTCACCTGTGTCACTCGCAACACTCTTCTTCAAAGGATGCATCACAGAAGACTGAGTTTACACAGTGAAATAAAGATTAATTCAGCACCATTTCCTCTAGCCATAAATAAAGAACCCACTGAGCTGCAATTACCTCAATTGGTTATCGACTGGTTCTCCATCTCTTTAAATGAAGGCTATATACAACCCAGTCAGCCTGGCGTAGGAAGGTTAGAAGGCTGGCCTATGCGTCCCTATTTTAAAAATTCTCTCTATGTTGATTTCGAATGTTGGTGTTTAAAATCAGGTATTCAAACCTATTTGATTCCATCAAAGGAATTGTTTTATCAAGCAACCGATACAATCTTTGAATTAACAGCAGATAACAAATACCAATTTCCAGATCTGACGATCTGCCTACAAATATTTTTAAAATTACTTAAGGAGGTTAAGTTTGACCAGTTATAAACAAATCGTTTCTAATCAACGCAACGCTCTTAAATCAACAGGACCACGCACAGAAACAGGCAAGGCGCTCATCGCCCAAAATGCCTTAAAGCATGGAGTATTCAGCAAGCAAATTGTCCTTGAAGAAGAGTCTGAAAAATGGAGTTTTATGCTGAGTTTCAACCGCAGGGGTTTCTCGAACAACTATTTTGGGAAAGAGCATTAACAGCAGCATGGAGACTATCCCGCGTAATGCAAATGGAATCAATGTTGATGAACTATGTAAGCAAGCGCTCTTTTTTAGGCCAGGGATTGACTGAAGTATTGGTAGAGGAACCCATGGTAACGAGCTAGCTTTGCTATCTCGATATGAGATTTCTTTGGAAAGGATTCTTTTTCGGTCTTTAGCTGAATTAAAAGCATTGCAATCGGCAAGAAGATGCGATCAAGAACTAGAAATTGGCTTTGTTCCGCAAAATTGTACCGAAGAACCTGAAGAAAACTGATATAGTAATTCCTCAATTAAAGATGTAACAAGAGTTTAAAAATGAAAGCGATGCTACTTGCTCGAGTCTCGAGTAAAGAACAAGAAGAAGGTCAATCAATACCAGCTCAGGAACGGCGTTTACGAGAATATGCTGAAAGAAAAGGACTTACCATTGACCAAGTTTTTAAAATCACAGAATCATCTACTAAAGACACTCGAAAAGAATTTGAAAAAATTCTTGTGCAAATCCGTAAATCTAAAGAGAGAATCGCATTAGTAGCTGACACAATGAAAGGGAATAAAGTTGCAAGGTCTCAGATCGATTCTATTCTTAAAAACCCATTCTATTGCGGAAAGATGCGAACCAAGTATGGTTTGGCAGAACATCACTACAAGCCCCTTATTTCTCCTTCACTTTTTCAACAAGCACAGGATGTATCAGCCGTATATCATAAGAAGCCTCACAAAAAGATTTCCGAGCCCTTTATTCTTAGAGGCATGATTTCTTGCGCTCATTGTGGATGTACCGTAACCCCAAAGATTCATAAAAAGCGTTATATTTACTATAGCTGTACGAATGCTAAGGGAATATGCAAGAAAGCCTATATCCGTGAAGAGCCTTTAGTCGAATCTCTATCTCAATATTTTGACCATATCGCCTTAAGTGAAGAGCAAATTACCGATGTGACGAGCTATTTAAAGAAAATTCATGAATCCGAAAGCCTTTTTCATACTGAAAGCCTCATGACTCTGAGAAAAGAGCAAGATCGCATCCAAAAACGAGTCAGCCAAATGTATGACGATAAGCTCGATGGACTGATCGATGAGAAGATGTATCTAGAAAAAGTGAGAGATTACAAAGCTCGTCAGGCTGAAATCGTTGAGCGGATGGCCCGTCATGAAAAAGCAGATCAAAACTTCTACGTAACGGCCAATATGGCGATGAATTTAGCGGCTCGTGCTAGGGAGATCTTCCAGAGTTCTGAAGTAGAGGAAAAACGTCAACTTTTGAATCTCGTGTTTCAGAACTTGAAATTAGAAGGGAAAAACATGTCTATAGATACTTGTGAACCATTTACTACCCTAGTAGACTATAAGCAGTGTCCAAAAGGATGGGGGCGGCTGGACTCGAACCAGCGAAGCCCGAAGGCGAGGGAGTTACAGTCCCTTGCAATTGCCGCTATGCGACACCCCCTAAGAGGATGCTGGCAGTAGGAATTGAACCCACAACCGTCCGATTACAAGTCGGGTGCTCTACCAATTGAGCTATGCCAGCGATGTGAATGCCAGATTCTAGCAAAAGCTCCTTTTTCTGTTCAACACAAAAAAACAAATAATCCTATCTCATTGATAATGATATAAATACAACACTAAATTGGTTCTGATTCTAACACAATAACATCCCACAAAGCATCCATTTTGGCCTGTTGTTCCACGCTTAAATCGTAAATCACCATAAAACAATCGTCATTGTCAGCAAAAGCCCCTTTTGTCCAATTTGTCGACCCATTAACCAAAATTTTATGGTCAATGTAAGCAAATTTGTGATGTAGCATAGGCCCCGGAAGGCTCAGTGACGCAGGAATCTTCTCCTGCTTCAACAATTTAACAATCGCCGCTCCCGCCCCCTTCCCTGCTTTAGCATCAATGACCACTTCGACATGCACTCCCCTTTTAAATGCATGGATAACAGCTAATGCAAGTTCTCGATGTGTCCATGTATACATGGCAATGCGAATATCTTTCTGAGCCTGATTAATCAATTGGATGAGATGTTTATCGGCCTCAGGATTGTCTGGCAAAAACCAAAATTCGACACGCTGCTTGCCAACCGCGAATGTCTGTTTAGGAATCGCTTTTCTATGTGCATTTGGGGAGAATTCATCCACCTTTCGAAGAATAAGTCCCGCAAATTCAGGGTGCACCATTCCCACCACAAGATTTCCATACATTCTGAGGGAATCTGTCGTCATATTCGAAGATCCAATCCAAATCTGTTCTTCATCTATCAACAAAATCTTCTGATGCATAAGTTTCTTGCTTTCGATTTTCACCATCTCCACATGGGGACCCAGTTGATACATGATCGAATTTCTCACACCCACATCACAGAAAATTTTAACACGCACACCTTCATTCGCTTTTTTTTGGAGTGCGTGTAATATTTTTTGATCCTGGAGGGAATAGATAATTAAGACGATCGATTTTTTGGCTTGAGAAATGGCTGTACAAAAGGTAAGTTGTAAATCGTCTCGAACTTGATTGGCGTAAATTTTGACATTTTGGCCTGGTTCTGGTAAATCAACAGAAAGAAGCTTCTGTTCGATTTTAAAGAGGCCATAAGCTGTAAAGCTGAAGGCTAAAATCCAAAAAATCTTTTTTATCCATTCCAGATTGAAGCCAGAGCCATCACCCCTTTTCATATCGACGAAACTGCAGTGTTTAATTCCACTAAAGCTTGTTTAAGACCCGTATACCGTTTTTTGATTTCATCATTGCGCACAGCGATGGATAAAGCTTTTTTTGTCCCGACCAAAACGACAAGTTTTTTTCCTCGCGTCACAGCTGTATAAAGAAGATTTCGATATAAAAGCTTAAAATGACTGGTATGCACAGGGATCACCACACAGGGACATTCACTTCCTTGATATTTATGTATGGAAACGGCATAAGCTAAAACAATTTCATCTAATTCGGAAAATTCATAACAAATCTCACGCTCTTCAACTTTTACTACAACTTGTTGTTCGACATGGTCAATATCCACAATGCGTCCAATATCCCCATTAAAGACTTCCTTTGAGTAATTATTGCGAATTTGCATCACCTTATCATTGACCATTAGCTTACGACCCTGACGCATTAAAGGAGTCTGATTTGGATTTAAGATTTCTTGTAGAACGGCATTTAAATTGTCGATGCCTATATTCCCTTTTTTCATAGGGGCTAAAACTTGAATATCATCCGAGGGATGAAAATCATATTTTTTGGGCAGACGTTGAGAGACTAAGGCCACAATTTGTTTTAAAACATCTTCTGTTTCCTGTGCTTCTACAAAGAAAAAATCACTTTGACTGAGATTGCGAATATCGGGGAACATTCCGCGGTTAATTCGATGCGCATTTGTAATAATAAAGGATCCCGCAGCCTGTCGAAAAATTTCATTAAGCGTGGTTACACTCACCACTTGGGAAGCAATTAAGTCTTGCAATACGTTCCCTGGTCCCACGCTCGGCAGCTGATTAATATCTCCCACAAAAATCACACGAGCGTTGTCAGGAATCGCTTTAAGCAAGCTGTACATCAAAAAGGTATCAATCATGCTAGATTCATCGATGATCAATAAGTCACACACCAGGGGAGAAGAACGATTACGCTTAAATCCTTTTCCTTTGAAATCATATTCAAGCAAGCTATGGATGGTTGAAGCCTTTTTGCCTGTAATTTCACTCATGCGCTTAGCTGCCCTGCCTGTGGGAGCAGCCAGAAGAATTTTAGAAGTCAATTTTTCCGTGATACCTAGGATAGCTTTTGTAATGGTGCTTTTTCCTGTTCCTGGTCCACCTGTAATAATATGCATCTTTTGGAATAAAGCTTGAGCAACAGCTTCCTTCTGATTGACTGCTAGATCGATGCAATGCTCCGCTTGAATCCACTGTAAGGCTTTATCGACATCAACGTCTCTCAAAACAACCGGAGCAGACAACAATCGTTGAATCTCGCGCGCAATCCCCACTTCAGCAACAAATAAAGGTTTTAACCAAATAAATTGTAAAGGTTCTCCAGCATGAATCAATTTAAAATGCTCAACACGTCCCTGCTCTTTTAATACAGAAATTCTTTCGGAGATCTTCTCCTGCTCTATTTCCAATACTTTATTGGCTTCTTCAATAAATAGATCGACCGGATAGCAGACATTCCCGTCGCTGGCAAGCTCAGAAAGAACAAATTCGACGCCTGCATCTGTACGAATGCTCGACTTGGAATCAATCCCTAGTTTTTGAGCAATTAAGTCGGCGGTTTTAAAGCCAATTCCAAAAATGTCTCGAGCAAGATGAAAAGGATTCTCTTTAACTTTTGCAATGCTGTGGGTGCCATAGGCTTTGAAAATTTTTTGAGCATAAGTGGGACTTACGCCATGAGCTTGCAAAAAAATCATGACATCCCGAATGGATTTTTGCTCCGCCCAGCATGTTTTAATTGTTTCTATCCGCTTCGCACCAAGCCCCGGTATTTCTGAAAGCCTGTTCGGGAAACGGTCGATCATGTCTAACGTTTCAGTCCCAAATTTCTCCACAATCCGAGCAGCATATTTTGGACCAATCCCTTTAATCAACCCCGAACCCAAGTATTTTGTAATACCTAAAATATCCGCAGGAGCTTCTACTTGATAACGCTCAACTTCAAATTGATTGCCATGGATTAAATGCCTTTTCAATTGCCCCCAGCAACGAAATGTCTCTCCTGGTTGTAGGGCTGGCATAATGCCCACGACACAAACT
>NZ_JBFWIR010000022.1:0-42624 GCF_050255895.1 Parachlamydia sp. | reverse complement strand
ATTTTGAGCAATTTTGTCGTGCTTTAATCTTCGTATGCTATTATTTCAAGAGATCTAATGTACTTGTATTTGATAAAAAATTTGATGAATTTCTGAGCTTTGAATCCTTAAAAAGGTTACCAGATTTTTTCCAAAAATTTTTGATACGCGTGCCCAACCATATCCCTCTTTTTAAATTCTCTCGTGCTGTGCCTCTTGAAGTCATCAAAAGATTCGTGGATCTCAACTATCGGATAAATTTAAGTCAAATCCAGGAGAATGAATATGCCGATTACATGATTCATTGTAATGGCAAAGTTTTTCAACTCTATTCTGTGGTACTTCAAAGAGATTTTAAAACAACTGACATTCTCTCAAAATTAGATGAATTGAATGATAACATCCCTTTTATTTTGGAGTTGCTATTAACAGCATCATTATCCGATACGCCAACAGTCTTGAACGCCCTTAATCCTGAACAACTCACAGATTATATCCGGGCGGCTATCCTATTGAATTATCAAAAAGGACTCCATCATCTTGCTAAATACTGCTCTGAGACAGCGTTTAATCTCAGTTTATTAGAAAACTTCGTCGAGATGCAAAAAAACGGTCCAGCTCCTCAAAGCGATCTCGTGGACAGACTATTTTCCAATGCTATTGATCGACAAATCACCCAATGTTTAGCAAGTTTTTTGAATAACCCTTTGTCTCGAAAGAATCACGTCGATTTATTAGAAAAATATGGTTTTCTTTTAAAAAATTTACGCATTGCATTGAAATCGGGCGTGCACAAAAATATCTCAATATTGTTTCCTAACTTGGAATCCCTGACATTTACAAAAAAAACCTCCGATAAATGGAAAACGATGATAACTGCTGCCACTTTACCCAATCTTAAGAAATTTCATCTTACCTTTGTCTCTAATTGGGTCGATTTATCTTTGTTTGAAAAAATGCCGCAGTTAGAAAAAATTGTGATCACAGTCAATCGAAAGAGCTCCGTAGCCCCCTTTACACGCCCGAAATTGATGACAAATTTAAGGGAATTGACATTCCATGATGTTTCTGATAAGGAAAAAGAACGCTCAGAAGGGATCTTGTCTCCTAAGGCTTTAAAATCCATCGCTAGTCTACCGAAATTAGAAAATTTAGGACTTGAAAACATCGATTTGATTGATGCTTTTGCTTTGGTCCAGATTTTGGATTCCAAAACATTAAAGAAAATCAATCTCAAAAAATGTTCATTTTGTTTTCAGCCCTTTAAAAATTCAACGCTCATTCCTTTTAAATCCTTCAGCTATGAGCTTATGACTCTGCAAAATAGATTCCAGGGGGTTGAGATCTTGCGAGAAGAAACCAAAAATCTCAATAAAATGCTGTTTCTTCTAGTTCTAAAGACTTCTCTTCGTCAGGCTATGGAAGTCACTCAAGAAAATCAAATAACAACGCTGTCAGAAGAAGACGCAGAAGAGCTTGTCAGAAAGCTCTCTTACAGTGAAGTTTTGAATACGCACGAAGGAACTGCCAATTATACACGCAATCGCTACGGAAATGTTGTCCCTTATATATACAATTCTTTGACACCAAAACTTCGCTTTTATTTGAATGCGAGCCCTATCAGAGGAATTGATGAAAGGAATCGATATGCTGCTCAAGGTCCCTTACCGGTTACTCAAGGAGACTTTTGGAGTGGGGCATTGCAAGTTGAAACTTCTCTTATCGTGATGCTAACAGCTTGTTCAGAAGGCTCTATTGTGAAATGTGAACCTTATTGGCCTACTAACAAGGGAGAAGTATTCTCTTTCATAGATCAACGCTCGCAAAAAATCCATATAGAATTGATAGAAGAAATTCCCATTAGAACCGGACTAGAATTTAGAAACTTTTTGGTGCGGTGCGAAGATACCTCTCAGGAACAAATGATTGGACATCTGCATGTGACCGATTGGCAAGATCATGAAGGAAGAACAAATGAACAGTTGCATGATCTTGTCTGCAGAATCATCGCATGGGAAAATACCTTACCCAACTCTTCAACTTTGATCCACTGTAGTGCTGGAATTGGAAGGACTGGACTCGTCTTTCTTTGTCTTGCCATTGAAAAATCGATTCAGCAGTTGACCCAGGTTGATAAAGTCCACCCTCGCAAGATCAAATTTAATGTAGAAAAAGCTTTGAAGGCGCTTCGCGTGCAGCGTGATGGAATGGTCGCGACATCTCAACAGCTGATTTCTGCGGTCAATTATTTTAATTACAGAATCAATCAAATTGCTTCTGAATGAATCACTAAACCTAAAGGATAATTAAAGCTATCCTTTAGGCAGCATCTGCCAAATAAGATGTCTGAAGCTGCTGACCTGTTAAAGCATTCCAATAAGAGGTCATAACTGAGCCATCCGGATTCGCGACTTCAATACGATAGACAGGGAGATACACTTCTTTAACCGTACGAATTGCAAAGTCTTGTCCAAATGCAGCTTGAGCAATCTTTTCCACTTGCCTTTGACTATATTTGCGACTGACACGCTGCGTATGATCATAGGGCTTTGTCACGAGACGATGGAAAATTTTTGTCTGAGGAGATACTAAAATTTTGGGATTTTGAAAATGCAATTGCAGATCATTTCCACGTTGAATGATAAGATGCTTTTGGCGTGCACTATCGATCCACGGCTCTATGATTTCTTCCTCTAAATTTAAAACTTGTCGCAGCTTTTCACGAGACATGGAGCCTCTGTTTTGTGCGAGAGCATTCATCACCTTGAAATCTTCGCGCGTTGCTCCCGCATTAATCGAATCTTCAAACCCATGTGTTTTTTCCCACGTTTGCGTATTCATGACCATTTCGCCTTCTACGAGACTCCACAGGACCACACCTTCCCGCGATTTTTTGTCGGGCTGCGTGAATTTGACTTCCATAAATAAGTAAGGATGAAATTTTAAAGCGGGATCTTTGAATGCCCTTTGATCGTCACCTAATAGCTCAGCACGATGTAAATCCATAATTTGCTGAGGAGTAAAACGGGCTTCTAATGTCACAATTTCCCCATTTTCGACATATTGGGTCACTAAATTGCGCATATCTTCATGGTAATTCCAAAACCACCAAGCTCCGATTACGAACGCTCCAAAAAGTCCTGCTATTACAAATGAACGCATCTTCATCCTACACTTCAGATTATTAAAAATTCACTATTACTTAAACTATTGTTAGTCGATCAGAGAAACGAAATCAAGAATTTTGTGAAAAGAGGCTTCATCTGTCTGATGAAGCCCTCAAATGAATTCAATTACTCTTTCATTGAAAGAAGGAATTCGACGTTGCTATTTGTTTTCTTTAGGCGTCCGAGCAATAAATTCATCGCATCGACTGCAGCTAAATCTGCAACAGCTTGACGCAATAAATAGATTTTCTCTAATTCGTTTGGATGGTAAAGAAGCTCTTCTTTACGTGTTCCACTCTTAATTAGATCAATTGCAGGATAAAGACGACGATCAGCTAGACGACGATCTAGGACGAGCTCCATGTTACCTGTGCCTTTGAATTCTTCAAAGATCACTTCATCCATACGAGAACCTGTTTCAATTAGAGCCGTTGCGATGATTGTTAAAGATCCACCCTGCTCAATGTTTCTAGCAGCTCCAAAGAATCGTTTAGGTTTATGAAGAGCATTCGCATCGATACCACCTGTCAAGATCTTTCCGGAGTGCGGCTGAATGGTGTTGTAAGCTCTCGCCAAGCGAGTAATCGAATCCAAAAGAATCACAACATCCCGACCATGCTCAACAAGTCTTCTGGCTTTTTCAATGGCCATTTCAGCAACTTGCACGTGTCTTTCAGGAGGTTCATCAAAGGTAGACGAAATGACTTCACCTTTCACGATCCGTTGCATATCCGTCACTTCTTCAGGGCGTTCGTCAATCAACAGCACGATAAGCACAATTTCAGGATTATTTATAGCAATCGCATTCGCCATGGCTTGCAGCACCATCGTTTTTCCGGAACGAGGAGGCGCAACAATAAGTCCACGCTGCCCTTTACCGATTGGTGCAGCGAGATCAAGCACTCGAGTAGAAAGCTTGTCTTTAGTCGTCTCCATCACCATACGCTCATTTGGATAAAGCGGTGTCAAGTTTTCAAATAAAATTCTTTCACGTGCTTTTTCTGGGGACTTTCCGTTGATTTTATCAACTTTTAGAAGCGCAAAGTATTTTTCTTTATCTTTTGGAGGACGAATTGTTCCGCAAACAGTATCCCCTTTTTTCAAGTCAAAACGGCGGATTTGTGCGGGTGAAACGTAGATATCTTCTGCAGATGGAAGATAGTTGTAGTTTGTTGAACGAAGAAATCCGAAACCATCTGGTAGAACTTCCAAGACTCCTTCGCCATAAAGAATCTCATTGGGATTTTCAGAAATTGCTTTTACAATCTCGAAAACCATTTGAGATTTTGTCAAAGAACCTAAATGCTTTAATCCAATTTTCTTACCATATTGATTAAGCTGATCGATATTCATTCGCTGGATATCAGCAATACGCGTAATTTCTCCAACGACCGGCTCCTGTTCTTTTGAGGAAGAGACTTCGTTTTGAGAGTTTTCGGTTGTAGTCATTTTATCGGCTGAGAGGATCTCAGGCGAGGTCTCTTCTTGAGTATTTTCGGGATTCATGAAAGAATCGGACTCCTAAGTGAAGGGTTATTGAGTTAATTGATCAAAAAGTATTTTTACCATCTCCTGCACATCAACCAGATTGCCGTTGTTGATAATCACATAATCAGCTCTGTGTGCTTTCTCGTAGGGAGACAGCTGTTGGGCCATCCGTTTTTCATAGGCGATGGCATCTAAACCTGTTGCATCCATAAAATGTTGCTGTGATACTTTGGGATCGGCCAGAATAGCAATTGTGCTGTCGTATATGTTTTCGGCTCCAGCTTCGAAAAGTAAAGGGATCTCTGCCACAAAGAGGGAAGTGTTCTGTTCGCGGTAGGCAGTTTGATAGCTTCTTTCGATTTCATCCCACACAGCTGGGTGCAAAATTTTTTCTAATGATTTTAAAAGCTCCGGATTATTAAAAACCTTTTGGGCGACTTTAGAACGATCGATCTGGCGATCAACTAAGATCTCCTCCCCCAAAAGATGAATTACTTTTTGACCTGGGGCTGTTTCTGGAGATAGAAGTTGATGGACAATTAAATCGGCGCTGACCACATATGCACCGAGGTCCTTAAAGAAACGACAAACCGATGATTTGCCAGAAGAAAGACCGCCTGTTACAGCTATTTTTCTATATTTTAACATTCTTTCCAATTTTTGCCAATATTGATGTCAACAACTAAAGAAACATTTAATAACATAACGCTTTGCATAACCTCTGGAACCAATTGAGAAAAAAGTGAAATTTCTTCATCTGGAATTTCAAAAATCAATTCATCGTGAATTTGTAAAATCATGAACCCTTTTAAATGCTGTTTTTCAATTTCTTCGTCCATTTTCAGCATCGCCATTTTAATTAAATCTGCAGCCGTTCCTTGTAAAGGAGTGTTAACTGCCAGCCGTTCAGCTGCAGCCCGAATCTGCATATTTTTACTTAAAATTTCAGGAATAATTCGCTCTCTCCCAGTCAACGTAACAGACTTTCCCGTGGCACGTGCATTTTCTTTGCTCTGATCCAGATACTCTTTTATTTTAGGGTAACGCTGAAAGTACATGGTGATAAATTTTGAAGCTTGTTTGACTTCGATCCCTAACTCGCGCGCCAATCCAAAGGCTTGCTGCCCATAAATAATTCCAAAATTAATCGCTTTTGCTTGATAACGTTGTTCTTTTGACACTTGCTCCAAAGGGATCTCAAACATGGAAGCTGCTGTATATGTGTGAATATCTTCATTATTTTGAAAAGCCGCCATTAAAACTGGATCCTGGCTCAGATGAGCCAAAAGACGTAGTTCTATTTGAGAATAGTCAGCCGAAAGAAAGCTCCACCCTTCTTTTTCTGGTCGAAAAGCCCCTCGAATTTTTCGGCCTTCTTCTGTTCGTATTGGAATGTTTTGAAGATTGGGATCTTGAGAAGAAAGGCGTCCAGTAGCCGCAACAGATTGATTAAAAGTGGAATGAATACGATGCGTTCGAGGAATCACTTGTGAAGGAAGAGCATCAACATAAGTGGATCGCAATTTCTCTAAAAGGCGATATTCTAGAATTTTACCTGCCAATGGATAGTCATTTTTCAAAAATTCTAGAACTTCTGCACTAGTCGAATGTCCCGTAGCCGTTTTTTTTGGAGCCGGGATTCCTAGCTTAATAAATAACAATTCACTCACTTGTTTGGGAGAATTCAAATTGAACTCCTCTCCGGCCATCGTATAAATCGACTCTTGCAAGGTTTTTAATTCTTGCGTAAGCTCTTTCGAAAGCTGCTCTAAATAAGGAATATCGACATAAATTCCCCTCCGCTCCATTTTAGCAAGCACAACGAGTAAAGGCAGTTCAATTTGATGATATAAATTCAAAAGATCTCGTTCCTTTAATTGCTTTTCAAGCACTTCTTTTAAGCGACAAGTAAAATCGACATCTTCACAGCAATATTCTGTAACCCGCTCAATGGGCACATCACGCATGCTCAATACATTTTTTCCTTTCCCGATCAGTTCACTAATCGGAATCGTCACTTTTCCAAAATACTCTAAAGCTAGAACTTCTAAAGAATGTTGTCGACTATGCGCATTTAAAATATAAGAGGCGAGAATGGTATCAAAACAGATATTTTGAATCTGAATGCCTTCGTTTTGCAAAACATGCCAATCATATTTCACATTATGCCCGTAGAAACCAATTGCCGAGTTTTCAAACAGAGGCTTTACCCCCTCTAGAACACGCTGCTTCCCAAGTTTTCCATTTAAAGGCACATACCAAGCTTTTTTAGGATGAATTCCAAAACCAATTCCGACAAGTTCTGCTTTTAGCGGCTGTATATCGGTTGTTTCGGTATCAAAACAAATCTGTTTTTCGGAAGAAAGATTTTTGAGAAGCGCATCAAAAGCCTCCGGTTCATCGACAAGCACGTATTCAACCGTTTCCTTTTCTGCCTCAACGGCTGCTTCCACTGGCTCTTCTTGTCCTAGTTCACGCAGCAAAGAATTAAAATTCATGCGAGCATAAAACGTTTTTAAAGGGTCTATTACCGGATCCGTTTTTTTATAAAATGCAATCTCTTGTGGAATCTCAACGCTCAAATCGATTGTGACTAAGTCTCGGCTTATGCGCGCAAGATCGGCCTCTGTTTGAAGAGTTTCCTGCTTCTTTTTGCCAGGAACTTCTTCTGGATGAGCTAAAATATAGTCGAGAGAACCAAATTGCCGAAGCAAAGCGGCGGCCGTTTTTTCGCCAAATCCTGTCAAGCCCGGAATATTGTCAGAAGCATCACCCGTCATGGCTAATAAATCAACCATTTGACTAGGAGGAACACCCCACTCTTTTTCAATACTCGCGGCGTCTAAAATCGTGTTATCTTTGTGTGTATTCAGAAGAAAAACATGCGGATTGACAAGTTGCGCCATATCTTTATCGCTTGTACAAAGATATGTAATCGCGCCTTGCTGTTCGGCCCATTTTGCAACAGTTCCCATTGTATCGTCAGCTTCTACTTCAGGAACGGAGAGATAAGGGATTCCCATCAGAGAGCAAAAATCTTGCGCCCATTCAATTTGATAGCGTAAATCAGGAGGCATGGCTGAGCGGTGTGCTTTGTAATTTGGATATAACTCTAACCGCTTTTTGGCATTATTAGGTCCGTCAAACACACAAACAAGATGTTCAGGATTGAAGTCTTTAAATAATTTCAATACAGAACGAATAAAACCATAGAGAGCATTTGTGGATTCTCCCTGCTTATTAGTCATATTCCGAATCGCGAAATAAGAACGATATAAAAAACCTGAAGCATCGAGAACATAGAGATTGTGCATATTATAAGAACCACGCATTAAAGATTACCCCCAAAGAGTCTCTTTGGGGGATAAAAGATCTGAATTATTTATTTTGCGTCAGGATGGTAAAGATATAGAGGTTGATTTGAAAATTTAGCATCCAATTCTTGTGGTAATCGCAGTTGAATCGAACCCGATGCTAAAGCATTTGTTTCACTAAAAATTTGTGAAAACCAATTTTTCCCTTGGAATTTCATTACCTGATAGAAATCATCTTCAATTCCAATCTGTTTAAGAAGTGCTTTTAAAGCCTCTCCCCGGCTAAATCCACTCCCATCAATATATCCTTTCGCAAAGGCTTCATCCGCTGGAAAAACCGAAGCGCCATATTCATCAACCAACTTTTCTTTGTTTAACTGGGGACGATTTGCCGTCACCACACCCACAAAATGCTGATAATAAAAATTAATGAGGCCTTGCATTTTGTCTTGTTCTCCAGGCTTCCAAGGACGTAAAGGATTTAATTCATCCTTGCCTTTGCCTGCAGAAAGAGTCAACGATTGCACGCCAATTTTATCCAAAAGCTGAGAAAGATTCAAATAAGAAGATGTGATCACTCCGACACTCCCGACCAAGCTCACATCACTCGCATAAACTTTATCAGCAGCAGAAGCGACATACATTCCACCCGAAGCACACAATCCGTCCACATAAGCAAATACCGGGACATCAAATTCTTTTTTGTAAGCCTTCAAAGAACGATAAATGCCATCGGCATCAAAAACGGTCCCCCCCGGAGTATTAATCTCTAAAAAAATGGCTTTAACGCGATTGTTACTCAATGTCCCTTCGCGGGATTCGATCAATTGTTGGCGAACTGTTTTTGCGTTTAATGACTCACCACCAATCAATCCATCAATGGGCAAAACGAGCACGACAGGAGCCGTACTAGAAAGTGCGGTACGCACGTTTTTCGCATTCGGTGCTATTTCCAAAGAATATTCGCTTGTAATTTCACTTTCTTTAGATTCAAATAGAGAAAAGGCACTGATTGCCAAAAGAACACCCAGTAAGACCCCAAAAATTTTGCAAAAGGCGATAATAAAGGTTCGGAATCCCGAAACGAAAACAGATTCTTGCATGCATCACTCCTATTAACGATATTCGTTTGACAAGATAGTACGACTTCACGCCCCGATTGACAATAAAAATCTATCGATCAACTCCTTTTTAAAATTGTTTTTAAAGTCATTAAAAAAACCTACCGATTAATTTGGTTTCTCGTTAGAATTGATCCTACTTAATAATTCTAAAAAGTTCTTTTAGTTAGAAAACAAGTCGCTTCTTTATTGAATCACAAATAAGGACATTCTATGTCAGAGTTAGCATTCCCTAACACATCTGCTATTGCACAAAACACCGTGCCAGAATACCTTGTGAAGAAATACCATTTGAAGCAACTAGAAGAAATTCGCCGCTTTATTCCTTTGAAAAAAGGCTCTATTTTAGATCCTTTCTCTCGATTAGCCCATCGTATTGCACATTTTTTTCAACATTTTCAATTTTTGCGAACCAGCACCATTCAAAAATGTTTACGCAAGGAATGTGCGCACCAATTTGATTTAGAATTGGAAAAGTTTTCCAAATTGACAAACATCACTCCAGCAGACATCGAAAATTTTGAAAAGTGTTACAACCAAATACAAACCATCATCAAGGTTTTTAACGGAACTAAGCTTGAAATCGGCCTCAATAATTTGTTTAAAATTTATAGCTGGGGATTGCAAGAGAAACGTTTTAATGCTGCAAAATCTGGGCAAAGCCTTGTTCTTTGTCATTCTGGCGGTAGAGTTTTTTTAATTCCAGCCCCTCCTACAGCTCCCGCGGTGATTTACACACCAAATGACTCTACCACAGGCTTGGATAAAGCAACGTTAAAGAGCGTCCAACGAGGCTTGAATCATGTCCCACCAGAAGAGATCGCAAACTTTAAGCCTGAAGGTCCTTTTGGAGAAAAGGTAAAGAAAAAAATCGATAGCGTTAAAGAACGCCAGGCTGAAAAAGACCCGCCACATGTCATTGAAGACCCTGCTGTACGTGATCAGCAAGCCCAAGAGGGAGGGTGCTGCACTGAGGATGAATGGAAAGCATCCGAGCGTGACTACGATCCTAATGAACATGAAGATCACAGCAGAGTCGGTTCAGGTTTTTCTTCTTCTCCGCCTTCAAGCTCTACATCGCAATCCGTAATACCAGGTTCTAGTAGTCCAAGAACAGGATCACTGCATGATCTAGGTGCAAACGATGTGAATCAACCTCCCGCAACTCCTGGAAGAGTCTCACAAATGGCTCAAATTTTTGGAGGAGTTGCCTCTCAGGCTCAACGTGAACGCTTTGCTCGAAAAGAAAACTAAACCATAAAAAATGTTTTAAGAAAGCACTTGAGCCAATTGAAACCAATTTCCATCTTGATCACGACAAGCCAATAATTTAACTTGCCCGGGGACCTCGATCACATCTCCCACACAAGTCACCCCTTTCTGCACGCAGGCCTCTTTAGCATTCTCTATATCTTCTACATTTAAAGCTACAACCGCATTTGATCCCGCAGGAATTTGCGTGTATTCACTTACTTGAGCAACCCCTAGGCGTCCTCCTCCTTCATATCCCTCAAACTCAGCCCAGCCAAATTGCTTATCCCATTCTATCAATTGCAGTCCTAAACACTCTTGATAAAATTTAACGGCTTGTTCAAGGTTAGAAACAACAACCCAACATAATTTAATCGCTTGAATCTTCATCTTTGTCTCCTAATTTTAGGGATTTGTTGCAAGAATATGCATTTGTTTTTTTTTGAGGTAATCATTTATGGCCCTGATGCGAAAAATAAAGGCTTCACCCAAATTATGGAATCTTTGGCCCCCCTTTTTGTTCGCAGGAATCAAAATCGTCGAAGTAGCTAAAGACTATCGTCGCATCGTGACAAAGCTAATTCTAAGATCCTGGAATACCAATTATGTAGGAACTCAATACGGAGGATCCATTTACTCGATGGCAGATCCTTTTTATATGATCATGCTTATCAAAAATCTTAGCTCAGACTATGAGGTATGGGATAAATCGGCAACCATTCGCTACCTCAGGCCAGGACGCACAGATCTTTTAGCTGAATTTACCCTATCTCAAGAAGAGATCGATTCCATTTTAAGCACCCTTCAAACACAAAGTCGAATGCTTTGGAATAAAAAGATTTTCATTAAAGACACCCATGGAGAACAGATTGCCGAAGTTGAAAAAGTGATTTCAATCCGAAAAAAGCTCACAATGTCCTTGACAATGCCTGAGTAACTAAGGAATCGATGGAATTTACTAAGTAGAAGGGAATCGACAGAACCTTTTGATGGAAGGAGAGAGGATTTTCTCCGATTCTTACACCTAATGGACTATTTTTTTCATTGAGAAAAACGTGCAACGATCGCAATGTACCTGTTGCCCCTGCTTTTACCTCAATTGGAATCACATTTGCTTTAATAGTCTCAACAAAATCAACCTCTGCCAATCCCCCCGTCATTCGCTCCCAAAAAAGAAGGGGTGCATTTTGATAAGGCGCAGAATAAGCAAGAAGTTCTTGTCCCACAAACTGCTCAGCAACCATGCCTGAATTAATTTGCATGATCTCTTGCTCAAAAAATTGCGTCGCATCGGTTTTTGTCGCTGTCTGGAGCAATCCAACATCCAAATACAATAACTTAAATCGTTCACTTTTAATATGGGCATGAAGAGGCAGGCCTGCAGCTGTGGTTGCAAATATGCGCTGAATAAGCCCAGCTCTGTAAAGAAGTTCGAGAGCGGGCTTTAACTCTCTAGATCGAATATCTTCATGAATACGGCTATATTTTAATATTTGTCCAACAACAGATGGAGCCTTTTGAAAAATAGCATGCAAATATTTATGCTGCACGTGCTTAGCATACTTGCCAAAATCACTTTCATAAGCCTGAAGAATTCTCTCATGAACTCTTTGCGAATCATAGAATGTTGTTTGACTCAAACTCGCTTTTACCGCAGCTGGCATTCCACCTATAAAAAGATAACGTCTTACCCATTTTAAAAATTCTTGGTGCTCTAATTCACTCGGTATGTGATCGAGGTTATATTCTTTGAGTCGGGTCGCTAAAATGGGAGCAGCTTCTTGAAGATATTCTATAAAAGAAAGAGGGTGCAAATAAAGAAATTCAACTCGTCCAACAGGAAAACTAAAGTTTTCATTGTGTAGCAAAAATTCAAGGAGAGAGCCGGCTGCTATCACATGAAGATTTGGCATCTGCTCTTTAAAATATCTCAAAGAGATGAGCGCCTCTGGGCATGATTGAATTTCATCAAGAAAAAGAAGAGTTGTTTTTTCCTTTATTTTTTTTTGCAGAGCGATTTCTAAACGCGACAAAATTTCTTTAGGCTCTCTTGTATTAAATGCGATTCTTAACTCTGGTCGATTTTCAAAATCAACAATCGCGATATCCTCAAAATAGGTTTTACCAAAATCTTCAACTAAATAACTTTTTCCGACTTGTCGTGCTCCTCGCAAAAGAATAGGAAGATGCTCCCCTCTATCTTTCCATGCAATTAACTCAGCCTCAAGCGTCCTTTTCATAAAAAATCTCTTTTTGGTTATTTTTGCACCCAATTTTAGCCATTTTTTGGTTGGAATTGCCCCCTATTTTAGCCAATTTTGGGTTATAATTGGTATCTAAAACGAACATAATAAATACCAAACGACACAAATTTCCCCCTATCAAATACTTCTTATTGAAAATAATGACTAACTTTTTTAGGTTGGGAGATCATTTCAACAAACTTGAAGATTTTTACAATGTTCACAAAAAAAGCTAAAAAAGACTTCCCTCCCGATACATTTCTTCCCACGCCCCTACGCATTTTAGCCATTCTTCAGCTTTGCCTGGCATTTACGGCCATTTGTCTGTATGCAGGCCATCCTTTTATGGGAGCTCTTTTTACACAAAAATCTCACACGCTTCTATTTGAAAATGTCATGGGTACACTCGCTCATCCGTCATCTGAAGAGCATCAACTTTTTAATCGACAACACTTTGAAAAACTCCCAGAACACGAAAGACAGCATATTATCTCTTCTTATCGACAAGTCCAAAGTATGGGAAATCAATCCTTTTTAGAAAAATGCAAAGACTCCATTCTCTTGCTTTTTCTTAAAACGCCAGCCTTTACGAAAGGATGGATTTTATTTTCAGTTGTGTTATCCATTCTCCTTCTTCGTAAAAGAGAAGGCGCGGCACAAGCGACATGGGTTTTACCCATCCTTTGCATCGCTTTTATTTTTGATGCCCGACATACAGGAACCAAATCCCTGCAATTAGAAAATCAACTCTTTCCTTCTGAAGAACGGCTTATGCACGAATATGTAAAAGAACCTCTGAGCTCAAGTATTTTAGAGCAGCATAAACAATTGAAAAGAGGTTGGGAACTTTATTTAATTCAGGAATGGGCAAAAGAACTCATATCGCAAAACCCCTCATTGCGCAAAAAACAAATCATGAAGGGAGAGTTTGCCTTTAATTTAGCCCGCTTAAATATGCGCATGCAAAATCCACAACCCTTTCATTTTTCTTTTATTGAATCATTTAACTATCTTTACATATTTTATTTTTGTTGGAATTTATATTTTGCATGGTTTATGAATCGCAAAAAGTGGCGGTATCAACTTGTATAATGAATCCTTCTAAATAAAGAATGAGGAAACCATGAAGCTTTCACGTTTATTCCATTCCTTATTTGCTTGTTTTACTTTATCAACAATCTGGCTGCATGGGGAAATTCAAAATGTTGCAATCACCTGGCAAAGTGCGCTTTGTCCTCCGGCATGTGCAGAACTTCTTCAAAAAGAATTTCAAAAAGTGCGCGGAGTTTCTCAGGTCCTCATGAATGCTTCGGCAGGCCAACTACAGCTTAAATGGCAGCCGAATGTGCCTTTCTCTTTTGCACCTATCAACGGAACTATGCGCATGGTAGGTCCACGTTTAAAAATCATCCGCTTAACTGTACGAGGGCATATTCGTACAAGTGGAAATAATATTACATTAGTTTCCGATCAAGATGGAACTGTTTTTAATCTTGTCAATCGGATCACTCCTGTACAAGACGAATACACGGAACAGTACAACATTCAAACCCGAGCTTTTCCGCCTCCGGTTGTAGAAGAAATGCGTCAAAAAGAAAAAGCGCGACAGATGGTCATTATTGAAGGCCCTCTCTTTCAGCCAGAAAGAGTCGTTCCCTTACAATTGGTGGTTGAATACATGAAAGATGCTCCTGTACCCGCTACAAAATAGGTGTCGGAATGACTTCACCAACTTGGAGAACCGACCGCAATGCCCAAATGGCTTATGTTTTTCCATTTGGGGAGCACATCCCTTCTCCTCCCCTAGATAAAAATCTTCTGGGGGGAAAAGGGCATGGGCTAGCAGAAATGTGCGCACTTGCTCTTCCAGTTCCCTCTGGATTTATTATCACAACCGAAGCGTGCAATGTCTATCGTCGTAACCAAAAAAGCTTATCCAATGAAATTGTTGAACAAATTTTCCACGCCCTGCAGGTTTTAGAAAAAAACACAGGATCTCAATTCGGCAGCGAGAAAAATCCCTTACTCGTGTCAGTGCGTTCGGGTGCCCGAGTTTCTATGCCAGGCATGATGGATACAATTCTCAACCTGGGTTTAAATGATGCTTCGGTGGCAGGTTTTGCAGAGAAAATGGGTAACGCTAAATTTGCTTATGACAATTATCGCCGCTTTATTCAAATGTACGGGGAAGTGGTTGACGGAGTCAGCCGAAAACAGTTTGATCAAACATTTGAAGAGATCAAGCGGATAGAAAAAGTCTCCTCAAGCCAAGAACTCGAAGCAGACGGACTTAAAAGGACTTGCATCATTTTCAAGCAAATTTACGAAGACCATTGCGGCAAACCTTTTCCTCAAAATCCAAAAGAACAATTAATGCGCGCCATAGGAGCCGTTTTCAACAGCTGGGACAGCGAAAGAGCAGTGTTGTACAGGCACCTACATGGCTACCCGGATGATTGGGGAACAGCCGTGAATGTGCAACGAATGGTTTTCGGGAATAAAAATGAGCGCTCTGCCACCGGAGTTGGATTTACAAGAGATCCTGCGACTGGCGAAAATATGTTTTACGGAGAATTTCTGGTATCTGCACAAGGGGAAGATGTGGTCGCTGGAATCCGGACCCCCCACCCGATTAACGAATACCAAAGGCATGTTTTTCATTCTTCTCTTGAAAGCTTAGAAAAACTGATGCCCTCTGTCTATCAGCAACTTCTCTCGATCGTCAAAAAGCTCGAACAGCATTTTCACGATATGCAAGACATCGAGTTCACCATTGAAGATGGTCATCTTTACATGCTTCAAACACGTGCAGGAAAACGTACGGGTTTTGCAGCGATCCGTATCGCTGCAGAGATGCTGGATGAAGGTTTGATCGACGAAAAAACAGCTTTAAAACGTGTTCAACCTGAACAACTCACTCAAATTCTAACTCCCATCTTTGATTCCGAAGTCAAAAAAAGTGCCGAACAATTTCTAGCAACTAAAGGGCTCAATGCAGGTCCTGGAGCGGCTTCTGGAAGTCTGGTTTTCACGTCGGAAAAAGCTGTAGAAATGAGAAGAAAAGGAATTCCCTGCATTCTTGCTCGAGAAGAAGCAAGTCCTGATGACTTTCCCGGTATGGTCGCAGCAGAGGGAATTTTAACGATTCGTGGAGGCAGCACCAGCCATGCAGCTGTAGTAGCAAGAGGGATGGGAAAACCTTGTGTCGTGGGATGCTCTTCTTTATTGTATAATGATGCTGCCAAAACACTTTCTGATGGCAAGCAAACTATCAAAGAAGGAGACCCTATCGCTATCGACGGCTTAACCGGTGAAGTTTTCTTCTGCCATCTTCCCACAAGCGCTTCAGAAATCGCACAGGTTCTTCTAGCCAAAACCAAAAAACCTGAAGATAGCCTTCTCTATCAACAATATGACAAATTGATGGAAATCGCCGATCGCTATAGCAAAATCAAAGTGCGAATGAATGCCGATACCCCCCAAGATAGTGAGTATGGACGTCTCTTTGGAGCTGATGGAATCGGTCTTTGCCGCACTGAACATATGTTCATGGACCTCAATCGCTTAAATGATGTGCGTTGCATGTTTTTTAGCATCCATCCCGATGAGCGCAGATTGGCTATCGATCGATTACTTCCTCATCAGAAAAAGGATTTCATCGGAATTTTTCGGGCTATGCATGGACTTCCGGTTACCATTCGGCTGCTAGATCCTCCCCTACATGAATTCATGCCACACAATGAAGATGAGCTCGATACACTCGCTCACATCATGAAAATTTCACGCAACCGTCTGGTGGAAATTCGCAATTCCCTGAAAGAACTCAATCCAATGTTAGGACATCGAGGCTGTCGTTTAGGCATTTCCTATCCAGAGCTCACAGAAATGCAAACACGCGCGATCCTTGAAGCCGCTATAGAGGTCGCTACAGATGGCATGGTGGTATACCCAGAAATTATGGTCCCTCTTGTTGGAATTGAAAATGAACTGATTCATCAAAAGGCCTTAATTGATAAAATAGCTCACCGCGTTTTTTTGGAAACTGGAAAATCGATTCCTTATCTGGTTGGGACCATGATCGAATTGCCCAGAGCCTGCCTAATTGCCGATAAAATTGCTGAACACGCCGACTTCTTTAGCTTTGGGACAAACGATCTAACTCAAACAACATTTGGGATTAGTCGGGATGATAGCGCTAAATTTGTCCCTCTATATGTCAAAGGGGTAGTAAATCCACTTGAACCAACGGAAGTGTTTCAAATTCTTAAACATGACCCTTTTCAAAATCTCGATGAAGAAGGAGTGGGAGTGCTCATGCAAGAGGCTATTCACAAAGGAAGACACGTTAAGCCCGATCTTAAGTGTGGCATTTGTGGAGAGCATGGCGGAGATCCGCAATCAATCGCTTTATGCCAAAAAATGGGGCTGAACTACGTTTCTTGCTCTCCTTTTAGAGTTCCAGTTGCGCGTTTAGCGGCCGCACAAGCAAGCATTTCTGAGTGATAATTTAGAAAATTTCAGCCGAACTGACAACTCTTAGAGAGCCGTCTGAAAGGCGTACGAGTAAAAACCCGGCTTCCGTTATCGAATCGATAACACCTCTCCATTGGTCATTGCCTTGGGCTAAGGTCACCTCTCTTCCAATTAGCCCCTGAACTTCCTTCGCATACCTTTCAAAAAAAGGAGAAAATCCTTCTTTCAAAAATAAGGTATAATCTCTCAAAAATTTACCCTCTAAGGAATGCAACAGTATTTCTCGTTCGAATGGTCTTTTAGCTTCAACCATGAGCGAGGTCGCAGCTCGTTCAATCAACAAGAGGTCCTCTTCTGTCATGTTTACATTGATCCCAATACCCAAAATAACTAAAGAGTAGGAGTCCTCCACACAAGTTTCCATCAAAATACCTGCTACTTTTTGATCTCGAATCAACAAGTCATTCGGCCATTTGATGTTTACGACTAAGCCCTGCTCTTGGATAAGCTCTGCAATAAAAAGGGCACTAATTTGAGCCAGACAGTAACTAGAAACACGCAATGTATTCGGAATAAAAAAACAAAAAGTGGCGTAGATATTGCGAGAAGGTGGAGAAAACCACGTTCTCTGCAATCTTCCCCTGCCCGATGTTTGTGCATCGGCCGTGATCAAAGTCACGACTTCCCGATCAAATTGATTGCGGTGTTCTTTGGCCCAGGTATTTGTAGATGAAACAGTATTTAAATGGTGTCTGACAATTTTCATAACTCAAAAATCCTCTGCGATGTAGAATAGCATTATGCAACAAACAAACTCAATTAATTTAAAATTAGTCATTAAGCGACCGTAGAATAAAAATGGCGATATGGAACTACCATTATTTAGCGCGCATGGATTTTAGAATCATTCCCGTGATTCTAAGTTTAATGTTTGTCAGCATTTTGATTATTTCCTCCTATAGCTCCGCAGGGACTTCTGAGATTGTCGATGAATCCTTTTTTACCCCTGTCGTTGGAAATCAACTGCAACGCTTTTTGCTAGGCTGGGGTATTTATCTTTTTTTTGCTGGATTTGACTACAATAAATTACGTGAGTGGGCCTGGATTTTATACGCAACCATGCTTGTTGCACTCTTCGGGCTATTTTTTACAGATTCCATTCAACAAGTTCATCGCTGGTATCGTATTCCCATTATCCATGCCGCTTTTCAACCATCTGAAGGCGCTAAATTAATTGTTGTGATTGCCCTTAGCTGGTTTTTGGAAAGAAAGAGCCATCAATCTTCGACTTGGAATACAGCCTTTGGAGGCCTTTTAATTGTTGGCATTCCTTTTTTTCTTATCCTCAAACAACCAGATTTAGGAACGGCACTTGTTCTTTATCCCATTACGTTAGTGATGTTTTATTTTGGTAATATTCAGCCATGGGTCATCCGCTTAATGACCTGGGGTGGCGCCCTGATGTTATCCATTGTTGCCTTAATATTTTTGGAAATTGTGCCGCATGAATCCGTTAGATCGTATGCCACACTTGTGATGAAAGAATATCAATTTAACCGACTCGACCCACGCACCCACCACCAGCGAGCTTCAGCAACCGCCATTGCTCTGGGAGGGCTAACAGGAACGGGTTGGCGCAATAGCGACTACACGCGTGGAGGCTGGCTGCCTTTTCCCTATACAGACTCTGTTTTCCCCTCTTTTGGAGAAGAATTTGGTTTTTTTGGGTTAGTGGCCTTAATCGCCCTTTTTTATGCCCTCATTTATTTAAGTTTCCAAGCAACTGCTGTCGCAAAAGACCCTTTTGGTCGGCTTTTATCCGCTGGTATCACCGTCTACCTGGCAATTCACATTTTAATTAATATCGGAATGATGAGTGGTTTCTTACCGATCACAGGAGTTCCCTTAATCCTAGTTAGCTATGGAGGATCTTCGATTCTATCCACCATGGCGGCCCTGGGAATTTTACAGAGCATTTATAGTCGGAGGTTCATGTTTTAATGTTTCAACATCTTTTTATTTTTCAACCTGGTCTTTGGATTGGCGAAGGAAAACTCACGTTCAATACATCTTCAGAAACATTGCGATTTTTCACAAAATGGACAGTGTCTTCGCTCGTTCAAGATGAAATCCATACTTTTCAGCAAGTGGAAATGGAGAGCGTCACTGAGCAAATGCGTAACCACTTTCGTTTTTTTGATATCACCCCCACCTCTTTTTCTTTAGAGCTAGAAAACGAAACGATGGGAAAGGTATCTGGTATAGGGGTCATCGAGCAAAATAAAATTGCTTGGGAGTTTCGAAGTGATACCTTAGAAGGATTTGAAGTCTACATTTTCAATCCCGAACTGGAAGAGTACGCTTTGCATGCAGAATTTTCGTCTTCAGAAGACTTTAGAACCATTATCGATGGGAAAATTTGGAAAAAAACAACTTAAACATATTTTTATACAAATAAATCGCACAGCATGCTATCTACATTTTCTATCAACCAAGGATAGATTATGAAAAAAACATTACTAGCTTTACTGTTGTTACCCATACTTGCGTATGCAAACGATATCACTTTAATTTCTAAAGAGCTCTATACGTTCAACATTCATGATCTTCGCAACTTTCAAAGAGTTTTTGGGATCTTTTCTTTCGTTGAAACGGGTACGGCTGGCGGTGAAACAACAGAATTAGCCGCCAAAACATTTCCTCAAGTACATAGCATCGAAATCTTCGAAAACAACTATCGGATCGCCAAGAAAAGATTAGATAAATATCCTAATGTGCGCCTGTATCTAGGCGATACCTGCGTCTTATTGAAAGATATGATTCAGTTGGCCCCTCAAAGACGCCTCTATTGGCTGGACGCCCACTGCTCCGGAGAAGGGACTGGTGGAATTCCTGGCTACAATCCAATTCCTACAGAATTAAATATTATTAAGGCCTACGGTTCTGCCGATGATGTAATCCTTATTGATGATATTCGAGGGATGTATTTTCCAGATCAAAGAGCCCTATTGCCTGTCAGGGAGATGTACGCACAGATTAAAGAAATGAATCCGCATCATGAATTCTACACAATTGGTGATATTGTTCTCATTTTTAACCGCAAGTTTTATCCTCACGTTGTCGTGTCAGATCTTGTCAAAGCTTGCTCAGCGTCTCTTTTGTTTGATCCAGAAAATCAAGCAGAGTCTTATTTACAAGATATCGTCGATAAAGAATTGTTTGGCATAGCTGCTAGTAAACCCTATTCTGCCGAAGGGGAAAAAATTGGAAAGCTTTATCAAAGATTCTACGCCTCTTCTGGCAAAAATGGTGGAGAGATTACTTATCTTTTATGGAAAGCTTTACAAGACTTAGGCAACCATTTTTATAATGAAGCTGCTCAACACTTTAAAACCTTACAACAAACACCTTTTGCACATTGGCGCATAGCTGCTTATCAAGTGCGAGCCTTGATCTTAGATCAACGGGTAGAAGAGGCCAGGGAAGTCTTTCAACAATCTGTACAACAAGCTTATGAAGATTATCCAGTTATTGTTAAACAAATTTTAAATGATGGGTGGATTGAATATCTGAAATAGATAAGAAAAAGGCTGTCTTCTGAGAGACAGCCTTAAAAAGGACTTAAGCTTTGATTTTAATATCAATACCAGCAGGCAATGTCAATGTCTTAAGAGCATCGATTGTTTTACCTGTTGGGTGTAGAATGTCAATCAATCTTTTGTGCGTACGAATCTCAAACTGTTCCCGTGATTTACGGTCAATGTTTGGAGAACGTAGCACTGTGAACTTCTCGCAACGTGTTGGAAGAGGGATTGGACCAGCCACTCCAGCTCCAGTACGTTTAGCAGTTTCCACAATGTCAGCTGTTGAACGATCCAACAAACGTTGGTCGTAACCTTTAAGCCGAATACGGATTTTTTGCTTAGATTGCTTAGTATGTTTTTCTTGTTTTGCCATATAGGATAAGCCTTACTTCTTAGTAATTTCTTCTTGGATTTTAGCTGGAACTTTCTCAAAGTGACTTGGTTCCATCGTATACGTTGCACGTCCGGAGGATAACGAACGCAATTGCGTTGAGTATCCGAACATTTCACTCAAAGGCACTTCAGCGCTTACGATGACAGATCCTTTGTGGTTCTCTTGTCCTAAAATCTTCCCGCGACGACGGTTCAAGTCTCCAATCACATCTCCTAAAGAAGCTTCAGGAGTTGTAACGTCTACTTTCATGATCGGTTCAAGGATAATTGGCTTACACTTACGTGCAGCATCTTTAATCGCCATGGAACCGCAGATTTTAAACGCCATCTCACTAGAGTCGACATCGTGATAAGATCCGAAAACAATCGCAACTTTTACGTCAACTAGGTTGTAACCAGCTAACACGCCCGTCGCAAGACCTTCGTTTACACCTGCAATAACAGCTGGGATGTATTCACGAGGAATCACACCGCCCACGATTTTGCTGACGACTTCGTTTCCTTTACCTTTTTCATTAGGCTGGACTTCAAGCTCAACGTGCGCGTACTGTCCACGACCACCGGACTGTTTCACAAACTTCGTTTGAGAAGCCCCTGGGATTGTGATCGTTTCTTTGTACGATACCTGTGGTTTACCAACGTTTGCTTCCACGCCAAATTCACGCTTCATACGGTCATGCAAGATCTCTAAGTGAAGCTCACCCATCCCTGCGATGATTGTTTGACCCGTTTCTTCGTTCGTTGTTACACGGAAAGTAGGATCTTCTTCTGATAGAGCGGAAAGCGCACCAGAAAGTTTTTCCCGATCTGCTTTTGACTTTGGCTCAATCGCCATTGAAATCACAGGCTCTGGGAATTCCATTTTTTCCAAGACGAAAGGACGTTCTGCTTCACAAAGAGTATCGCCTGTACTTGCTTTCTTAAGGCCAATGCAAGCTCCGATATCCCCTGTGTAAAACTCGTCTCTTTCTTCCCGCTTATTAGCGTGCATTTCAAGCAAACGAGAAATACGTTCTTTACTATCTTTTGTACTGTTGATCAGGTTCATCCCTTTAGTCAACATTCCGCTATAAATACGGATAAATGTTAAACGACCAACATAGGGGTCTGTCATGATCTTAAATGCAAGCGCAGAAAACGGGGCGTCATCTGATGGTTGCAACATGATCTCTTCATCCGTATTCAAATCATGTGCTTTAATTGCACCACGATCTAATGGAGAAGGCATCCAACTAACAACCGCATCTAGTAACTGCTGAATCCCTTTGTTTTTAAAAGCTGATCCGCAAAGAACTGGGTTGAATTTATTTGCACATACCCCTTTTCGGATTACAGCATTGATTTCATCAACAGTCAAAGCATCTGGATCTTCCAAAACTTTTGTCATGAATTCATCATCGCTGTCGTCAATTGTCGCCAATTCATCTAACAGTTCTGTACGCATCTGTTTGCATTTTTCCAAAAGATCTTCTGGAATGTCTGTTTCTTCCCACTGAGCACCGAGGGTTTCATCATGGAAAAAAAGAGCTCTCATGCTAACAAGATCAACCATCCCTTTAAAATCAGCTTCTGCACCGATTGGGCAGTGCACAGGGATTGCGTTTGCATGTAACTTTTCACGCATTGTGCGAACAGCATCTGCAAAGTCAGCTCCAACGCGGTCCATTTTGTTTACAAATGCGATACGTGGAACTCCATAGCGGTCAGCTTGACGCCATACAGTTTCAGATTGAGGTTCAACGCCAGATACGGAGCAGAATACAGCAACAGCGCCATCGAGAACACGGAGAGAACGTTCTACTTCGATTGTGAAGTCAACGTGTCCAGGGGTATCGATGATGTTGATTTTTGCATCTTTCCAAAATACAGTCGTGGCCGCAGAAGTAATGGTAATTCCACGCTCTTGCTCTTGTTCCATCCAGTCCATTGTCGCTGCACCTTCGTGCACTTCACCCATACGGTGTACGCGGCCTGAATAGTAGAGAATACGCTCTGTTGTTGTCGTTTTACCGGCATCAATGTGAGCCATAATCCCGATATTACGAATGTTCTTTAATTGGTTTTTTTCACCTCTTGCCATGCGTCATTCTCCTTTTACCATTTGTAATGAGCAAAGGCTTTGTTAGCTTCTGCCATACGGTGAGTGTCGTCTTTTTTCTTGATCGTGCTTCCTTGTTTGTTAAAGCAGTCTGTTAACTCTGCAACAAGCGCATCTTTCATTGAACGACCTGGTTTTTTTCTTGCATTATCAATAATCCAACCCATTGCCATCGAAGTACGACGGTGAGGCAAAATTTCGATTGGAACTTGATACGTTGCACCACCGATACGGCGGGATTTAACTTCGAGAGAAGGTTTTGCGTTTTCTAAAGCTTCTTCGAAAGCTTCTAATGGGCTTTCAAACTTCACTCTTTTAGAAAATTCATCCAACGCACCGTAGACAATTCTGCGTGCGCAAGATTTTTTTCCTTGCTCCATCACTTTGTTAATAAATTTTGCGAGTAGCACACTCCCGTAAAGGGGATCTGGTTCAATTTCTCGCTTTTCTGCGCGATGTCTTCTTGACATAATTTCCTCAATAAAATTGTGTTCTTAAAACAGGTATTATAAAGCCTGAATAGGAAAACCTCAACGAATTCACCTGGCTTGACAAATCTGTCAGCCTGTGCGTGATTTACGTTTTAACATTTAAAACACAAATCACGAACTAGGATACTCATTCAGGAGAATCCCAGTGTTACTTAGGACGTTTTGCCCCATACTTAGATCTTCCTTGCTTACGGTCTTTAACCGCCGCGCAGTCTAATGCTCCACGTACGATATGGTAGCGCACACCAGGTAAGTCTTTTACACGTCCGCCACGCACGAGAACAATGCTGTGCTCTTGGAGGTTGTGACCTTCACCACCGATGTAAGCGATAACTTCTTGACCTGTAGACAACCGAACCCAAGCTACTTTACGCAAAGCGGAGTTAGGTTTTTTTGGAGTCTTTGTCTTAACTTGCAGACATACACCACGTCTTTGTGGACATGCTTGCAGAGCAGGAGACTTACTACGTTTTGTCTTTGGTCGTCGTTCTTTTCGAACCAACTGGTTAATTGTCGGCATGTTTGCCTTCTCCTTATACTTTCCACACGATTTTCTTCATGTGATACGGTTTGATTTTGTTAAATTTAAAGATAACATTTAACGAAATAGTCCTCTGGAAATTTTAGATTTCCTTATGAAGACATGGAGTAAGTATAGAGGAAAGAAAGATTTTTGCAAAGAGAAGTTAAAGATAAAAAGCAGACAAGCCCAAAACGCAAACTTAAATTTAGAAATGCAGTGAATAACACCCTAACTTTTTAATAATAAAGGGAGAAATAGAAACCCGGCCATTCTTCTAACCGGGTTAAATCTGATCAATTAAACAGTTTGGGGAGTTAATAATGTGCGAATTTCTTCATCTCCATAAGATCCTAATTCATCATTATATAATTGAAGCGCTATCTTTCCAAAATTGTTGGTTTTGGAAGGATCCGCCCCATATTCGATCAAATCTTTAATAAACCTCGGTTTAGCTTTAATCGCCAGATGCAATATCGTATTTCCATTTTCATCTGTCGCTGAAAGTTCGCGGTTGATTTCTTCAGAACTTTTCCCATCAAAAAATTCTTCCAATGTGACAAGATTTAATAATGCCCCTTTTAGTCGTGTATTAATTCTCGCCGTTCCTTGTTTCATATTTTTTGGAGTCGATGCAGCAGGCTTGTTTTCAATAGAGCTTGCTTGGGGAAGCGCCTTTTTAACTCGTACTGATCCAGAACTGTTCAAACGAGCTCTTGCCTCATTAATAGCTGCCAAATCGATTGTAAGGTGCGGAACTTGCGCCCTCACTTTCTGCGCAACCGACGCTCTATTCCCAGTCCCCTTTTGCATTCTATTATTAGAATTAACATTTGGCAACGGCGCTGGCGGAGGCGTTGGAGGAGCAGGAGGAACCGGTGGTAGCGGTGCTACTGTAGCAAAGTCAATAGGACTTCGCTTTCCTTCATGCCCCTCAGGAACAGATTCATAAGAAACCTCTTTTTGCTTCAGTTCAACTTGAGGGTCGCCATGACTATTTTTGGAAGAATCTTGCTCTGTCACATTATCATCAGATAATTTTTGCTCTACATTTTTGGGCTCTACATCCTGGGTATCTTCTTCCTCAGGCTCTTCTTTCTTTAACTTTTCTTCTCTATCTGCATTGTTTATCCTGAGTGAATCCAGATCTCTCACAATATCACTCGACACCCCTTGCTTATCACTTCCTATGGAATCCCCTTCAGGAATGATCGCATTAGCTTTATTATTTATTTCTATAACCTTTCCACCAATGCGTTGTTTTATCGTATCGAACTCACAACAAATTTTTGCATTCTTACTTTGCAGGGTTTTTTCTTTCAATTTTTCAACAAGTGCAACTAATTTATTTTTATATTCATCATCCAACTTATATTTCTTTTCTATCGCAACTTTTTGTAGAATTTTTGCGACTTCAGATTCTTTTGTCGACGCCAGTCGCATTCCAAAGAAACGCAAAAGATTATGCAAAAAATGAAAGCGAATTTTGATTCGTTCATTTTTTAATTCTAACCGCGTTGTTAAATACACCGGTTTATTTTCCAGAATTAGAGCGGCGTACGCATCATTTATTTTTGTCTGAACTCTTGCGATCATAATCCCTCTTAACTAAGACATGTCATTGATTTGAAATTAATAAAAATCGTAAAAATCGAATAGTTATTTGCAATCCCTAAGGCAAACATCTACTATACACGTGATGAGCTTAAACATCGTCTACAGAATTCATTTCGTGATAAAAAATCATCCTCTTTGCTCAAAGAATAACAAGAAAAAGTTTATTCCTAGTTATAGATGAAATTTTTAACGGAAGTTTAAATTAATTTATTTACCAGAAAACCACAAGGTAGCATTAAACAAAAAAAATCTGATAAAGACAACCAAATCTTAATCTCTAAATAAAAAAATCAATAGAATTACTAAATAAAATCGAAGGGAGTGAATAAAGGCTGCTCAACATCTTCTTTTACTAGCACAAATTGACTAGAAGCATCCAGAATGAACTGAATCGTCTTTCTCGCTTCTCTTAGAACCGCATACTTTCCGTCAGAAAGCTGCATGGGATAGATCTTATTTAAATGTTGGGTAAAATGTGCAAATGCTTTTTTAGCCTTTGCCGTCTGGTGGTCCCAAACGCCAGGAAAAAGCTCTACAGGATTGTTCCCGTTTGCCAAGTATTCTTCAACCTTGGTTCTACGTACTTTTTCGAGAAACTCTTCAAATCTAGCTAGCCCCTGGGAAGAAATCTCATGAAATTGCGCATCAGCCTCCTCTTCAATCCGCACGATGAGCGCAAGAGCTCTCTCAGTTCCAGCCAAAGCATAAACAGAAATTAAAACAGAAACCACAACCCCTTTGAAAAAGCAAGCTTCCAGCTCTCCCCTTTCATGCATTTCATCAGAAAAAATGCCGATAATGTTGATGGCAATCACATTTATCCCACTGATAAGTGATTCGCCACTTCCAATCAGGACAATCACACCTATTCTGAATCGAATAAAAACTTCACTTACGAAGTTTGTCTGCTGCTCTTTTTTAGCGAATTCGTGCCCCTCTACCATTCCTAGTAGCAACGTTCGCGTTAAAGAAGGCTGCAAAAAAGGTTGAAGGTACAAAGGCATTATGCACAACCAATTTAATGATTAAAAACAGGAATCACCGCAATTTTGGTTGATATCGGAATTTCGTCATAATAAGCTGAAAATGCCATAGCAATCCTGTGCAGAATTTGATCCACTCAGCCAATCTCGCAACAGCTCGGTACCGACGCTTTCTCCAATCAACCTCTCACAAAATCGCATAATGTAGGCATTCTTTGTTTTTTATCAAATGCAATCATCTTTTTTTTTACAAGATTACAGGGCGAGCAATGCCTGCGCCTTTGTTTCAAATTTAATGTGCGCAAATTGACTAGATGCATCCAGAATGAACAGAAGCTTTTCTTAAAATGGAACACTTTTCGTCAGAAAGCCGCATAGGGTAGATCTTATTTAGATGTGGGGTAAAATGTGCACATGTTTTTTAGCCTTTGCCGTCTGGAGATCCCACACGCCAATTTTTTCTGTGCTAGGTATTCTTCAATCCTGGCTCTACGTACTTTTTCGAGAAAATCTTAAATCTAGCCGGATCCTGGGAAGAAATCTCATGAAATTGTACATCGCCTTTCCTTCAATCCGCATGATGAGCATAAAGGCTCTTCCAGTTCTAGCCAAAGCATAAACAGAAACCACAACTCCTTTGAAAAAGCAAGCTTCAAGCTCTCCTCTTTCAAGCATTTCATCAGAAAAAATGCCAATCATGTTGATGGCTATGATATTTATCTCCTTGACAAGTGATTCCCCTCTTCCAATCAGGACAATTACACCTATTCTGAACCTAACAAAAACTTCACTTACAAATTTGTCCGCAGCTCTCTTTAGCAAATTTGCGCCCCTATACCATTCTTAATAGCAACACTCTCGTTAAAGAAGATTGCAAAACAGGGTGAAGGAACAGGGGCATTATGCACCAACGATTTAGTGATTAAAAACAGGAACCGCCGCAATTTTGGTTGATATCGGAATTTCGTAATAATAAGCTGAAAATGTCAATGCAACCACATGCAGAACTTGATCTTGCCCTGCCACTCTAGCAATAGCTTGATATTCGCGTTTTCCCCAATCATCTCTCACAAAATCGTATAATGTAGGCATTCTTTGTTTTTTATCAAATGTGATCATCTTTTCTTCACCTGGCTGTAATACTGGTAAAGAAACCTCCTCTGTTTCGAATAAAGAGGCAGATGATAGATGTTGAAGAGAAGGGGGGAATCGATAGTAGACTTGCAGAGTTCCCGGTTGGCTCGCTTGGTTTCCTTCGTTCTTAACTTTTACACTAAAAGCCACTTCTATACCGGCCTGAATTTGCCCCTCTCGCATTTGTTCTGGTGGATTGTCAACAGTCGCAACAGGCTTTATGGAAACTTCCCCTTTCAGGAGAGCTTTAGAGGTATTTGTTTCATGCGCAATTCCAAGAGATGCCAGCCACAAACATAGACAAATTAAAGAGATAATTTTTTTGTTCACAATTCCTCGTACGATTTTAACCAAAAATTCCTGCTATCAAATAAAATACAGCCACAGCCACAGCAGCTCCGGCTGGAACTGTCACGACCCACGAAATGACAATCTCGCGCATTGTTCCAAGATCTAAAGCTTCTATTCCGCGCGCAAGACCAACGCCTATGACAGCCCCCACTAGAGTATGTGTTGTCGAAATAGGCAATCCTAAACGCGATGCTAGTAAAATTGTCGTTGCAGCACCAAATTCGGCCGCAAAGCCTCGGGTTGGAGTGAGTTCCGTAATTTTTTTTCCAATTGTCTCAATCACACGCCATCCCCAAGTCGCTAATCCTGCCACAATCCCAACCCCACCCAGAGCTAAAGCCCAAGCTGGCACAGGTGCTTCAAAAGGAATTTCTCCCGTTAGCAAAATGGATGCGGAAGCGGATAAAGGACCAATAGCATTCGCAACATCATTCGCACCATGGGCAAAAGCCATCAAGCAAGCGCTGATAATCTGTAAATATCCAAAAATTTTTTCCACACCACTATATTCGGAATGCGCATCATCATGTGGCTCACTTTGTTTGTGAATCATCCCATCGATTTCTTCAACGACATTCTCTAAATGAAATTGTAATTCTCCACAAGATGCAGACTGCACACGCTCCAGGCATTTTTTGGCTTTTTCCATTTCTTTTATTTGCTCAAGGTTGATTTGAGCAACCGACCGGATCTGCACTTCGGTAGGAAATAAGCGCTTAAGACATAACCAACTGATGAATGCTCCAATTCCCCCCACAACCAAGCTCATAAAAAGGCCCTGCAGAGGAGAGAGATTTAAATTTTTCAATCCTGAAGGAATCATGATCAAAAAGAGGATCAAAATGAGAAGAAAAACCAGTAGCGGCGTCCACTTTTTAGCGGCCTTCAATGGGCAAGAGGAATAAAAAATCTGTTTGCGAAGCAAACTAAAAACACCATAAGAGATTAATCCACCTAGCAGAGGTGATACAATCCAGCTCGAAACAATTGAAAAAACATTCGACCAATAAACAGCTTCGATCCCCCCTACAACAACACCGAATCCAATCAAAGCCCCAATAATGGAGTGGGTGGTAGAGACCGGCCATCCAAAATAAGAAGCCACTTGTAACCAGGCTCCCGCTGCAATCAAGGAAGAAAGCATCCCATAGACTAATATACGGGAATCATGCGCGAAAATTTCCGGATCCACAATCCCTGTTTGAATCGTGGACGATACATGGGATCCAAAAAAGAAAGCCCCTGAAAACTCCAAAACAGCAGCAATAATCACAGCTTGTTTTAAAGTTAAAGCGCCTGATCCTACAGAAGTCCCCATAGCATTGGCAACATCATTTGCCCCAATATTCCAAGACATGTAAAAACCAGCCACAAGGACTAGAATTAACAAGATAATTTCAATTGACATTATTTTAATTCCAAAGTTGTCCTAACTCGATGAGCTAGATTTTCAGACAAGTTGGCAATTTCTCCTAAAGAGTAGAAAATACGTTGCCAAAGATAGAATGTTCCATAGGAAATCTCTTGATCCATTTGAAACAATCCTTTAAGGAGCTTTCTTTGAATAAGATCTGCCTCATGTTCTTTGAAAGAAACTTCATCGACCATCCTGCGTACTTTTTCAGCCTCTATTCCGCCGAAAGAGGATTCTAATAATTCGTGAAGTTCTTGAATAATATGACGGGCACCCTCAAAAGTTTCTAAATTTTTATCCAAAAACTCTTGAAAATGATTTTCCAAAGGAGCCAGAAAAGTAATCTCTTTTAAAGTGGCTAACACAGCAATATCTTCAGCTTTATCCGCTATGCTATCTTGTATCGTTAAAATTTGCAGAAGGTTTCCTCTGTCAATGGGCAAAAAAAGACTTTTAGGAAGATGATTTCGTATGTCATTTTTTGCAATATCTGCCTGATGCTCAAATTCGCAGGTTCTCTCGGCAATTTGTTCTACCGCCTGATAATCGCGGTCTTTGATCGCTTGAAATAAATCTTTCAATAAATAAACACAGGAAGCCACCTTGCCCATATGAGATTCTAATAGAGCAAAAGGAGAACGTCCAAAAAGATTAAGAATTGTCAACATCGTGTGATCTCTCTGCAAAAAACTGCTTATTGAATACATGATATGCGAGTTTCTGTAAACCCAAACTTTCTAGCATATTCAAAAAAACAATAAACATTATAAATTAAAATAAACAGTCAATTAGGACAAAATTCATGTTCAAGACCCTCAAGAAAAGTGCAAAAAGAGCTGGCCTTCCGCCTGGCGCTTTGGTAAATACCGATAGTACACCCTCTACAGCTTGTATCTCTCTCATTCAATATGATAGCCATACTTTTGAAGAACACCAAAATCTTTCACCAGAAGCGAGTGTTCAACAATTAAATCAAGATCTATCCAATTGGATCCATGTGCAAAACAGCCACGATACGCATGCCATCAGTTTTTTGGGAGAACATTTTCATATTCACCCTCTTGCACAAGAAGATATTTTAATATCAGGACAAAGATCTAAACTAGATGACTACAAAGATTTTTTATTTATTGTGATCCGGATGCTTCGTTACCAGGAAACAACAGACTCCATCGAAGATGAGCAAGTAAGCTTAGTGTTAGGTCCGAATTTTTTGCTTTCGTTTGTAGAAGCAGACCAAGATGTTTTTGATCCCGTTCGACAGCGCCTTAGAAAAGAATCTAGCCGTATCCGCACACTGGGGATCGACTACTTATGCTATGCCCTGATCGACTGCATTGTCGATAACTACTTTTTAATCTTAGAAAAGATAGATGAAAAGCTCGACAAGCTTGAAGAAGAGGTTATAAAAGCCTCAAAAACAGTCACCATAACACGTTTGCAAAAATCCAAACGAGACATGATTATGTTACGCAAATCGATTTGGCCCTTAAGAGAGGTCATTAATCAATTTCGCAAAAGCGAGACACCCCTTGTCTCTGAAAGTACAAAACTTTATCTACATGACGTCTATGATCATACCATCCAAACAATAGATACTATTGAAAGCTTTCGAGATATCGCCTCCAGTATGCTTGAAATTTATATTTCAACTTTAAGTCAAAAGTTGAATGAAATCATGAAAGTTCTTACTGTTGTTTCCACCATTTTTGTTCCTCTGACCTTTATCGCCAGTATTTTTGGAATGAATTTTAAGCATATGCCAGAACTCGAGTGGAAATGGAGCTATCCGCTCACCCTATTCGTCATGGCTTGCCTTGCCTGTGGCATGATGGTCTACTTTAGACGAAAAAAATGGATTTAACACATTTATTCATACATTGGTCAAACATGAATCTCATTTATCAATATAATCATTTAAAAATTGCGATTGAATCAAAACCTATAGGCGGCTATCGAGGCAAAGTCGGCACTTTAACCGTTTCTCACGCCAATTACCTTGTTTTTACAGAATGGAGTAAAGAGGATTTAACTAATCTTGCTGCGATTACACAAAAAATTTTACAAATACACGAAAAAGAGCATATTTCGAACTCGTTGATTTTTGGAAGACAACGCGCGATCACATTTGTCCCCTACCCCCGTTGTAATTGGTACGAAAAGGTTCAAGGGGCATACCACGCTATTTTTGGAAGCTCAATATTAAAACAAAATCAAATCGATCAAATCAGTCAGTTTTATCGAACCGCTTTTAAGAATATGGATTTCGAGAGTGACATTGAAAGCCTGCCGACTTTAGAAAAGCCACTCAAAAAGCCCGCAGATCCTTTTTGTAAGGATGTTGTCTTGAGCAAGCAACGCATCGCGACCGTTTCTAAAGAAGGAGAGAACTACGAGATTTTACATGATAATCGCCCCAAAGGAAGATTAAAAAAAGATCCGCATATTTTAATTATTCCTTCAGCCGAAAGTGGTCACGTGGATGGCTCAAAAGTGCCGTTAAAAAGACGTATCCACATGCTCGAGCTTGTGCAAAAAACGATGCAAATTTTTGAAAAAGAAAAGTTCAAAGATTGTCTATATTTAGAGAGGAATGGGAAAAAGCTCCAGAGTGTCCCACATAAACACAGTCACATTATCGGCATCCAATTTCCGAAAAATAGGTGGGAGAGAATCCGAGCTTTTTTAAGACTTCTTCTTCCTTCAGCGTTATCTAAACCCGAACTGAAAAAGCGAATTGATCTTTATAAGCCCCATTTTGTGGCATAACGTCAGCAGGTTGCATTGCGCAACCTGCTTTTTTGAACTTAAATATGATCTGTGAGAAATTGTTTCACTTGATCTAAGCCAATTCTTTCTTGCTGAAGTGTATCCCGATAACGCACTGTTACAGTTTGGTCTTGCAGGGTCTGCGTGTCTACAGTAAAGCAGTAAGGTGTTCCCACTTCGTCCATACGCGCATACCGCTTTCCAATATTTTGCTTCACATCGAGCTGGATAGGCCATTTTTTGCGCAAATCTGTAAATAATTGTCTAGCAATTTCAGGCATTCCATCTTTGTCAACTAATGGGAAAATAGCGGCTTTGATCGGTGCCATTCTTGGATGAAATTTCATCACCACCCCACTTGGTCGATTTGGATCGTCATGATAGGCTTCACAAAGCAGTGCCAACGCTCCGCGATCAGCTCCTGCAGAAGGCTCAATCACATGAGGGAAATAACGCTCATTCTTCTCTTGGTCATAATACTTGAGGCGATCGCCTTGACCTGAATGTTCTGCATGCTGTCTTAAATCATAATCTGTACGGTGCGCAATTCCTTCTAATTCCCCAAAATCGGGATCCGTAAAAGGAAACTTATATTCGATATCGCTACTTCCTGCCCCTTCTTTCGCATAGTGAGCCAGCTCTTCGAGAGTTTGTGCTCGTAACCGCAGATTTTCAGAGGAAATCCCAATGGACTGCCACCACTCATACCGTTTCTTTCTCCAGTATTGGTACCAATCAGCCGCGTCTTTGGGTGGAACAAAAAATTCGATTTCCATCTGCTCAAATTCACGTGAACGAAATGTGAAATTGCGGGGTGTCACCTCGTTGCGAAATGCTTTCCCAATCTGAGCGATACCAAACGGCATTTTAACGCGCGAAGTATCTAAAACGTTGCGGAAATTAACAAAGATACCTTGTGCAGTCTCTGGACGCAAATAAGCAATAGCAGAGGGGTCTTCAATTGCACCAATCATTGTTTTAAACATCAGATTAAATAGACGAGGTTCTGTCAATGTCCCTGGTTGATCGGTATCGGGACCAATCATGATTCTTTGGATATCACTTGGCAGCTCTGTATAGGGAAAAAGCTCTGTGGGAGGAATCCATTCTCTTTTGTCTTTTTTTAGAATTTTCTCTGCGCGTTTCTTCCAGACATTTTCGACATCTTCAGCATCCACAACCGCTAACCAGCCTAGAGAATGTCTTTCAGTTTGGTCTACCACAACCAATTCTGCACATTTAAGATGGTCTGCACGATAGCGATTCTTTGTTTCACGGCAATCCACCATCGGATCGCTAAACCCACCAACGTGTCCTGAGGCAATCCACGCCTTAGGATTCATGATAATTGAGGAGTCTAATCCAACCATCTCGACAAACTTTCCATCAATCCCCATATCAGGACACAATACGTTGTCGTACCACCAAGCTTCTTTGAGATTGCGTTTTAGCTCGACACCTAATGGACCGTAATCCCAAAATCCATTAATCCCTCCGTAAATTTCAGAAGATTGAAAAATAAA
Organism: Parachlamydia sp.; assembly: GCF_050255895.1. NCBI lineage: Bacteria > Pseudomonadati > Chlamydiota > Chlamydiia > Parachlamydiales > Parachlamydiaceae > Parachlamydia > Parachlamydia sp. The sequence goes on along the minus strand of NZ_JBFWIR010000022.1, from coordinate 8,711 downwards.
TCCTCTTCGCTTACATAAAGCGACCAATTTGTCCATTTTGCTAGAAACTTTGACTTCTGACATAGAGAAACTCTTTTTTTTGAAATTCATGCATTGGATTAATCTCTTTGGCAAGAGATAATTAAGGTAAGATTATAATTACCGGCCGGATCTTTGAAAAGCACAATTCTACCATTTGACAAAAAAGTAAAGTTCCCTTAAGCAGAAATAAATCATTAAAATTATTTTTTAAACAGGAATCTATTCGATGAATCATCAATCCAATATTTCTCTAGTCCGGAAGCTTTATGAAGAAATTTACACAAAAGGCAATACGGCCTTGTGTGACCAACTCTTTGCAAACGATGTGCGCTTAATTGATCCCGCCATGCCGAACTTTAGAGGGGGAATTGAAGCAATGAAAGAAAGAGAAAATACTTATCGAACCGCCTTTCCGAACAAAGTAGCTCGTCTCGACGATATTTTTGCAGCCGAAGATAAGGTTGTGGTGAGATGGACAATTCAGGGCACCCATTCGGGTCATTTACAAGACATCCCTGCTACAGGAAAAAATATTAAAGTGACAGGCATCAGTATCTTTCATATTGTTAACGGAAAAATTGCCGACATTGCACAATCATGGGATCGCTTAAGCCTTTTAGAACAAATAGGAGCAATTGCCATGACTTCAGCATTGCATAACTAGCCCCAAGGCCATAAAGGCCTTGAGGCTTTGCCATCGCCTATTTAAAGAGTGTATCGAGATCCACAACCCCTTTTTCTAACCACTTGTAATCTCGTTCAACAACACGCTTAGCAATCTTATTTGTCTGCGCATCATTATTATCGGTTAAAGCCGCAAAGTTCTCTTCAATACGTCGCTTAGCTTCCACACAGAAATAATCGGCCAAATCGATGGCGGATTCTTGTTTTTCTTTTTCTGATTTTAGAATCGCAAAAGAACAGGTGGCGGCCATCACAAACAAATCGGTACCAATTTCCACTAACCGCCCTAATAGCATTTGTTTATGCTCGAGCTTTTTCTTATATTTCCCCATATAATAGAAAACGGTTCTAGCTAATCTCGGAGCCGTTTTTTCAATGAATTGGTAATGTTTTTCTAAAGCCCAAAGCTCTTTGTAAGACGCTGTTTTCCAGGGTTTAAAGAGCTGTTTTAAATACCACCAGCTGTAATGCCCAATTAATTTTGGCACCTGCAGAAAAAGCTGCGAAACGGGTATTTTGCCCTTTAATAGAAATCCTAATTTTTGAAGATGGGAATCCATCGCTTCTCGAGCAAGGAACAGCTTCATGATTTCGGTTGAACCTTCCAGGATGGTATTAATTCGGCAATCACGCAAAACTCTTTCTACGGGGTATGGAAGTTCCCCTCGAGCTTTTAATGAGCTTGCTTTTTCATAACCCCGCCCACCACGCAGCTGCAAGGTTAAATCGGCAATTTTCCAAAGGGCTTCCGTGCAGAATAGCTTTGACATGGCAGCTTCAATGCGAATATCCACATTCCCCTGATCGGCCCAGTTACTAGTCAACCAACACACAGCTTCCATTGCAAAAGTTGTGGAGGCGATGTACGCAACTTTTTGACGACCTTCTTCATGCAAAGCAATCGGCATGCCCCATTGCACACGATGAGTCCCCCACTCGCGTGCTATGTAGAGACATTGTTTAGCAGCTCCTGTACATGCTGCAGGAAGTGTTAGACGCCCTACATTAATAGTTGCAAGAGCCATGGCAAGTCCACGCCCTTCTTCTCCAAGACGATCTCCAACAGGAATTTTTACATCTTTGAATCGTAATAATCCATTGTAAATTCCCCCTAAACCCATAAAATTACAACGATGCACCACTTCGACTCCCGGAGTATTCATCTCCAAAATAAATGCGCTGATTTGCTGCTTTTCTTTGCCATTCACAATTTTAGGAGCTGTCTTGGCTATCACAATGATGATATCGGCTATAGTTCCGTTCGTACACCACAGCTTGTCCCCATTTAAAATGTAGTGGCTTCCGTCTTCCGATAACCTAGCTTCAGCGACCATTCTAGCGGGGTCGGATCCGACTTCTGGTTCTGTTAAAGCAAAAGCTGATATCGATCCTTTTCTAAACCTGGGGAAAAACCGTTTCTTTTGCTCTTCTGTGCCGTATAAGCGCAAAGGCTGAGGAACACCAATAGACTGATGAGCCGAAATCAGCACAGCCGTTGATCCACAGTAGGATGCAACTTTCATGACGGTCCGATTATAATTGGTATTGGAAAAACCTAATCCGTCATATTGCTTGGGGATTTTCATGGCAAAAACACCAAGCTTAGCCATTTCTGCAATCACCTCCTTAGGAATTTCCCGTGTTTCATCGACTTTGTCAGGATCAAGCTGCGTGGTTAAAAGAGCCATGAGCTGGTCTGCAAAGGCATCCCCTATTTTTTGATCTTCGGGATCTTGCTCAGGAAACGGAAATAATAAACGCCAGTCAAAATTTCCCGTAAATAGCTGAGCACCAAAGCTTGGCTGTTTACCTCCTTCAGTACGTGCCTCTTCAGCAACTTCCATTGCCTGATCGTGCGTCGTTTTAGTTGGTTCTAATTGAGTCCCCATTTCTCTCTCCTTACATTCTTTTTCTTTACTTTAGAGAGTTTTTTTTGTTTGTAAAATAAAAAATTTACAAAAAGACATCATTTAATGATTTCCCCATTGAGCATAAAGTCTTTTTATACTATTTTTCTTAAAAAGGAACCAATTGTAGTAACTAATGGACATTCCCAATCATTTTTCAGATTTAGCTCGAGCTGCTTTTCACGTTGCTAAAGAAGCTGGAAGTCTCTTAAAATCGGGTTATCAAAAAGATTTCGATATCATCCCTAAAGAGATGAAAAATGATGTTGTCACAAGCTATGACTACGCCTCTGAACAATTAATTGTCGCGCGTTTAAGTGATCAATTTCCCACGCATTCATTTTTATGTGAAGAACGTGGGGCAATGCCCCATCCAGACGGGTCGATTTGTTGGATGATCGATCCTCTCGATGGGACTGTTAATTTCGCCCACCATGTCCCCCTGTTCTGTGTCACCATTGCAGCCTGCCAAGAAAACGACGTTCTATGTGCAGTCACATATGCACCGGTTTTAGAGGAGCTATTTATAGCAGAAAAAGGGAAAGGGGCTTATTTAAATGGAAGACGTTTAAAGGTTAGCGCCACCTCCTCAGCCCATGCAGCCTATATCGGAACCAGCCTTTCTTTTAATCTCCATCTACATCCCACTCATTCGATTGATGTTTTTAGCAAAGTCGCCCACTTAGGTTCCCCGATGCGAGCTCTCGGTTCAACAGCTTTAAATATGGGTTATATAGCAGCGGGAAGGCTCGATGCCTACTGGAGTATCAGTGGAGCTTTAAGTCCATGGGATATTGCAGCCGGCATTTTGATGATAGAAGAGGCTGGAGGGGTTGTCACACAAGTAGATGGATCAACCTGCCAACTGAAAAATTCAAGCTCGCTTTTAGCTTCTAATGGAAAAATTCACCAAGAGCTCATTCAATATTTAAGCTCTTAGGCATTCCCATTCCCTGAAAGCGCCGTATCCGTTTTTTCTGCAGGAACGAGAGAAAAAACAATCTGATGACGCAATTTGAAAATCCCTAAAAGATTGGTTATTAAAAGCAATGAACCTGCAACGGACATCACCAACAACGCTTGGGTTTGATCAAAGAAAGAAAAGAAAATAAATGCACCAATCGCATAAACTACATAAGCTGCAAAGCCATACGTTGGGCTTAAAAAGCGCGCACATTTAATGCCCACACAAAAATAGGCAATCATCGTTGTATATCCGACAATGAGAAGAAATATCGGAATAAAAACATGCATAAAAGGAAAGTAAGCACTCAAGGCTTGCTGAACTAAAGAAGATCCTTCAATTGGGGCTGTCCACACACCTGACAATAAAACGATCAGGATACTCATTGTGCAAACTAAGTTGTCAATACAGACACCTAAAATGGCAAGCTGAGCCTGTCTTTCTGGATAAACAGTACTCGATTCACTCTGAATGATGGAATCATATCCAATCCCAATATCTGAAGAATAAGCAGCTCTTGAAATCCCATGTTGAATCGCAAGCAAAGCAGAGCTCCCAGCAAAGCCACCTACAGCAGCATGCCCTGTAAAAGCTGAAATAAAGACATTTTTAAGAACCCCAGGTAAAAAAGCGATTTCGTTTAAAATAATCCACGAACTCATTCCTAGATATATCACCATAAAAAATGGCATGATCCAGCTGCAAATTTTCCCAACCCGAGGAATCCCTCCTACACCCGCATACAAAATAACACCGAGCAAAGAGGCGATAATCACAAAACGATTAATTCCCAGGTTTGTGGAAAGGCTATTGGTTACAACAGAAAACTGGTAGATTTCTACACCATAGATACACAGCAAAACAGCCACAAAAATGGAGATCCATTGATTGTTAAAAGCGGAGCGCAGAAAATACTTCGGCCCTCCATCATAACCGCCATGATTATTTGTCACACGATGCTTAATCCCAAGATAAATCTCTGAATATTTAATAATTCCACCCACAAGAGCCGCCATCCACACCCAAAAAAGCGCTCCTGGCCCACCAATTTGAATGGCGGTCACAATTCCGACAATATTCCCAATTCCAATCATCCCTCCTACTGAAGCAAAAAATGTTCGCAAGGGATGGACGCCTCGGGTTGTCTCTGAATTTGACTTATTAAGAAAACTAGCAAAGGTTCGAAAAATGGAGGGGATAGCGCGAATTTGGAAAAAACGGGTGCGAATTGACAAGTAAATTCCCAGAATCATGACTAAAACAAATGCAATATAACTCCAGAAAATGCTATCTAATTGGCTAAGGTAATAAAAAAAAGCATCTGTCATCGACATTCTCTAAAAGCTCCTGCAGTCTTCACTCGTACAATCAAAAAAAACAATTTACTATTAATTCACACGGGCATCTCACAAACAACTAATATGTTCATGGAAACTAAACATCATAAAAAGAAGTTAATTCATTTAGAACTAACGAAGGAAGGTTTGAATTTCAAAAGATTATACTGCTTATATTGATTTTCATTCAACAAACAACCATTAAAAGCGCAATACATATTTACCCTATGAAATTAAACATTCATTTTGATAATTTTAACTTGAATTATTTAGAACAAATTTAAACGTTTTTGTCTTTAGAGTCAAGGTTTGTTTTCAAAAAGATTGTGTTCTTTTCCTCTGCTAAAATTCCTAAAAATTAAGATTGTTAGTTATTTTTGACTATGTATAGTGAAGACAATAGAGAGGACATATGGATACCGAACTTTTCCGTTTAAAAATCGTCCTTGTTTTAACCATCGGATTCGCTTTAGCAGGATTGCTGGGTTATTTGTCTCTCCGCATGCGCTTATCCCCTCTCTTAGGCTACCTGCTTGCCGGGTATGTTATTGGACCCTATTCGCCCGGATTTGTCACGGAAATTGACGTTTCAGAACAGCTTGCCGAAATCGGTGTCATCATGATGATGTTTGGGGTCGGCCTAAATTTTAAACTAGAAGATCTGTATAATGTCAAATGGATCGCTATTCCAGGGGCAATAGGCCAAACTTTTTGTGCAACCATCTTTTCCACTCTTTTTATGTCCTATCTCGGTTGGCCCATCCAGACAGGCATTATCGTCGGCCTTGCGATTGGAGTGGCAAGTACAGTTGTATTAGTCCGTATTTTATCTGATTTTCATCTTTTGCATACCCAACAAGGGAAAATCTCCGTTGGTTGGCTGATTGTAGAAGACATTTTAACTGTGATCATGCTCATTTTGCTACCCGTTATTGCATCTCTCTCCAAAAGTGGAGGATTTTCCATGCGGGAAAGCTTCTACCTCATGGCGATTGCTCTTTCTAAATTTGCGCTTCTCACGATCTTGATGTTTACCATTGGTAAAAAGCTAGTAATCTATATCTTGTCTGCTGTCGAAAGAACAAAGTCTAAAGAGTTATTCACAGTTGCCATTTTAGCTCTGACCTTTGGAGTCGCCACAGCTTCTGCCTTAGTTTTTGGTGCCTCCATCGCAATGGGAGCCTTCATTGCCGGAATGATCATTGGGCAATCTGACGTTAAACATCTAGCATTTCGGCATGCTGAGCCCTTAAAAAATGCTTTCGTTGTCACATTTTTTCTCTCCGTCGGGACTCTTTTTAATCCAGGTGCTATTTGGGAATTTTTTCCGTTATTCATTTCAATCCTCGGAATCGTTTTAATTGTAAAACCCTTAGCCGCATTTCTCATCGCTATTGCCCTTAGACAAACCACTTATACAGCAACTGTTGTAGGCTTAGCCCTCGCACAAATCGGGGAGTTTTCTTTTATTTTGTCTGAAGAAGCCATGCGGTTAAAGCTACTTCCCGACGAAGGCTATGATGCGATTGTCGCTGTCGCGCTAGTCTCCATTGCACTCAATCCACTCCTTTTTAAATTGATTGAAACGCCTGCACAAAGCGAACATGACGAGAAAGAAGAGCTCCACGGCCATTAAACTTGACTATATGCTTTGAAAAGAGGCAAATCGTTCTTTTCATCAATAAGATCAGATGAAGGTAAAACCTTTAAAATATGGGATTTTATCATATTTTGAGCCAATTCACTCTCTTGGTTTTGCAAAGAATAATAGAATAGCAACAACAATTCATCCGAGACATTTGAGCAGACAAAAGATCTCGATAAAACGTTCTCGTTTCAAAAAAGTTGGAATTCAAAAATCTTAAAATAATGGAAATCGTGTCGACATAAAAATCGACCAAATCACCTGTCTTTCAAAAAAACCCTTAGGAGCTTCGACCGCCCCCTTTTCAGAAAATTGCTTACGGTAGGCAATAAAAAGGGAGAGCAATTCTTGTAAAGCCAGCTTGCCAATATAAACGCCTTGGTTTGATGCGGATTTTGGCAAATCCCTTTCTTCCAAACGTTTTGAATCTAGGAAGATATCTTGTGTGATCAAGGAAAGATGCTTCAACAGTTCAAAAAAAATCGTCTCTAAACGCTGTAATCGAATATATACATTTTGCTCTTGCAAAGCTTGTGTAGATCAAGACATTTCTTCTCGTGATAATTTGACTTCTTGCGTAGATTTTTCCAAATATTTTTGATTTAAAAAGATAGTGAACAAGACCCCAATAAAACTGAAATAAGCGAGAATCGGATTCAGAATCCCACCAAAAAAATCTCCTGTTTGTCCCCATTTTTCAATTGAGACAAACCCGGAATGAAGTTAGGCCTTAAAAAAAAGAAAGAAGGCGAGCAAAAGAAAAAGAAGCACAGATAGGGGAGCAAGCAAGATCATCCACCGACTTGCCCTTTTTTTGAACTCTAATTGCTCATCCATATTGTTTCCCTTAAAGACTTTTATTCCCATGAGGTAACACAAAATGGATATTTTATAAATTAATTTAGGTTACAGTTGCCAGTTTTAAGACTTTCTTTTGTTTACGCGCGGCATAATTGATTTTCCTTAATTCCCAACAACAAATTCCGTAATGAATTGAATAATACATAAAAACACCCGAAGTAAATAAAGCGAAATCCTCTGCATTGTAAAGTCCCAGAATTCCATTATTAATCATAGAAAACATAAACTTCAGACTGAGCGCTATTAATGCGATAGGAGAAAAAAGACATCCCATAATGGCATTTAACATTAATAGCCAAGTTCCTTGCTTGATCCAAATTCTCCAAAAAACAAATCCAGAAACAGCCATAAAAATCAGAGTCAAAAAAAATTCACTTAAAATAAATGCCACTGCATTTGAACTTAATGAAAAAAATATGAGCAGTAATTTGTCCAACCAATTTAACAAATTGATTATAGTAAATGTTTTAAGCCATTTTTTTCGAATACTCAACTCACTTTGAATCTTTTCTTGCTGCTCAGCGGTCTGATTACAGTCTAAGGATAAGTCATGGATAAATTGCTCCTGAAGCACATCTACTTTTCGATTAAACCACTTCTTTAGCTCATAACAAGCCACTCCTAAAAATCCAAGAGCGATGAACCAATAGCCGATATTTAAACATTCATTTAAAGACATCTTATTCTCCTACTAAGCTGGTACAGAAATAAGCTTGCGCATTTTGTACGCATAATTTTTACTTCTTAGTCTCCAACAATAAAAACTAAAATACACAAACATGCACTGCAGAACAAAGTTAGCGTACGGTTTATAATGCAATAGATCCTTAATTCCATTCGTCTGATGTAAAAAAATCATTGTTCTGGGAATACTTGTCAGGATGATCAGCCCCACTGGGATTCCTAGGCAACCAATCAGGGTTAAAAGCCAAGTCCCCTTTTTGATCCAAGCCCTCCAATAGATCAAACACCCCTTGCAAAAAAAGGAAATCGCTAGAAATCCCCCTATCCAGAAATCCGCCTTCCCATCCATCATTCCCTTAATCATCATCAGAAGCCAAGTCGAACAATTGAGTGAAACAAACAAAATTAACCATTTTTTACGAATCAAGAGTTCCTCTTGAGTCATAATTTCGATACAACTTTCCATAATGCTAATTTTTTGTTTTACCCAGTTGCTTAAAACCCAAATAATACCAGCTAAGACAACGACTAAGCCTGCACTTTGATACATTTCATTGTTCATGTTTTGAATTCCTCCTGAAAAAGTAGATGTGATTAATTGAGAAATA